>DASYVL010000072.1 GCA_035937135.1 Terriglobales bacterium | reverse complement strand
GAAGTCGCCGCGGCCGGGTCCGGCGCGCACCGCTGGAAGCTAGGCGAGCGCGTCTTCGGCATCACCGGCGGCGGCGCACATGCCGAGTACCTGGTCGCGCACGAGCGCACGCTGGCGGAAGTTCCTGCGAAGCTGAGCTGGACGGAAGCTGGCGCCGTGCCGGAAGCTTTCCTCACCGCCCACGACGCGCTCTGGGTGCAGGCGGCGCTCGAACCGGGAGAGCGAGTGCTGATCCACGCCGTGGGCAGCGGTGTGGGCCTGGCGGCAGTGCAGCTGGTCCGCGCCAAGGGCGCGATTCCTTACGGCACCTCGCGGACCGCCGATAAGATTGCGCGGGCGCGCGACTATGGCCTCGAAGACGGAGCCGCGGTCACCGATCCCGCAGCCGAGCTCCCCGACCTCGCGCGCCGCTGGGCCCCAGAGGAATCCCCAGGGAAATCCAACGACGGTTTCGACGTGGTCCTCGACCTGGTCGGCGGCCCCTATGTCCCCGCCAGCATCCAGGCACTGCGCTTGAAGGGCCGCTTGATGCTGGTGGGAACAGTCGCCGGCGGCAGCGCGGAGCTGAAACTTGCACCCATCCTCGGCAAGCGGCTCACCCTGCGCGGCACCGTGCTGCGAGCACGCTCGCTCGAGGAAAAGATCGCCGCCACGGCCAAGTTCGAAGCCGAGGTCGTGCCCCTGCTGGCGCGCGGCACAGTGCGGCCCACTATCGACAGTCTCTTTCCGCTCGACCAGATCCGGCAAGCTCACCAGCGGCTGGAATCGAATGAGACCTTCGGCAAGGTTGTGTTGGTACTCGCATAGAAGGCTTTATCAGCGCGCTCCCACGGAGTGGTTCGTGTCAGGGCACGGCTTTAGCCGTGGTGCTCGTCTCCCACCTGAATTGTCATCCCGAGGAGCGCGAGGGAGGTCGCCCATGGCGACCGGACTGAGCGCGAACGAGGGACCTGCTGTCTTCGGTTAACTTGCGGGGACTTCGGAAACAGGTGACGCCACGCCCTTCCACCATTCGGCAAACTCCGCTAGGGCCTTCTCGCACTGCATCCGGTGCCGCTCCTTCTTGTCGCGCACACGGCGTCGCGTCTCCTCATCAAGCGGCAGCAGCAGGTCGAAGGTGATGTTCGCCGGCTGGAAGTTCTTCGGATTCGCGTTGCAGATGTAATGAGTCAACGACCCGAACGCCGTCGCGCGCGGCGGCGCAACCGGCTCGGCGCCCGAGGCCAGCGCGGCGGCGTGCACGCCTGCCATCAGTCCGGTGGCGATGGACTCCACGTAGCCCTCGACCCCGCAGATCTGTCCCGCGAAGAAAACACTTGGATGCGCCTTCATCTGCAGCGTCTCGCGCAGCAGCGAGGGCGCGTTGATGTATGTGTTGCGGTGGATCTGGCCGTAGCGCAGAAACTTCGCGTTCGCGAGGCCAGGAATCAGGCGCAGCACGCGCGCCTGCTCGCCGAACTTCAAATGGTTCTGGAAGCCGACCAGGTTGTAGGAGTCGGCGCGCGTGTTCTCCTGTCGCAACTGCACCACGGCGTGCGGCTGCTTTCCGGTGCGCGGGTCGCGCAGCCCCACTGGCTTCATGGGGCCGAAGCGCAGCGTGTCGCGGCCGCGCCGCGCCAGCTCCTCCAGGGGCAGGCAGCCCTCGAAGTAGTTGGCGCGCTCCCAGTCTTTCTCCTCGACCGCCTGCGCCGACAGCAGCGCGTCGTAGAAGCGGTCGTACTCCTCGGGCGTCATGGGACAGTTGATGTAGTCGGCGGTGCCTTTGTCGTAGCGCGCCGCCAGGTAGACCTTGCTCATGTCGATGGAGTCGGCTTCGACGATGGGCGAGATGGAGTCGTAGAAGTAAAGATGGCTCGCGGCGGTGAGCCGCGCGATTTCCTGCGAAAGTGCGTCCGAGGTCAGCGGCCCGGTAGCGACGATGGTGATCTCGTCTTCCTTCACCTGCGCGACCTCTTCGCGGCGGATGGTGATCAGCGGCTCGCGTTCCATGGCTTCGGTCACTTGGGCGGAGAACGTTGCGCGGTCCACGGCCAGGGCGTGACCCGCGGGCACGGCGCAGGCGCGCGCGATTTCCATCAGCAGCGATCCGGCCCGCCGCATCTCTTCCTTCAGCAGCCAGGGCGCGGTGTTGGGCGTATCCGACTTCAGCGAGTTGGAGCACACCAGCTCGGCAAAGTGCGCCGTCTGGTGCGCCGGAGTCGAGCGCACGGGGCGCATCTCGCAGAGCTCGACCTTGAGGCCGCGCCGCGCGAGCTGCCACGCGGCCTCCGACCCTGCTAGTCCCGCGCCGACGACTTTGATTCGCTGCGTGTCCACGTCCGGGGAATTATACGTTTCTCAATCCGCGTTCACCCGCGTTCATCCGCGGCAAGAAAAGGGTCAAAGGATAACGCGCAGGTCGCCCTCGCGCCGCGTCACGCGTTCGCGATCCAGCCACTCCAGCAGCGGGATGGCGTACTTGCGGCTGACGCCTGCGAGTTCTTTGAAGGCGGCGACGTCCATCTTGGGCGAGCGCTTCTTGTGCTCGCCGACGCGGCGACGCAGCTCCGCCAGCGCCTCGCGGTGGAAGACAAGATCGTCGGAGAGCTTCACCAATATCTTTTCGCGCAGCAGCAAGGTGACGATCTTCTGCGCGCGGGTGCGGTCGAGCTTCAGTCCGGCCAGAACCTCCTTGAGCGCCGGGACCTTCAGGCCGGCGGAGGCAAACGCCTGCTCGATGGCTTTCTTCGACTCCGCCTCGTCATCCTTCATCACGATGGCGCGGCCGGCGGCGCGTATCTGCTCGCCGGAGATCTCGATGGCCTGCTGGCGCACCAGCGCGTTGAGCACGCCCTGGAAGACCTCGGCGGGCAAGCCGAGGCGCGAGCGCAGGTCTTCCTTGTTCATCCCGGCGACCAGCGGGTTCTGAGTGTGGAAGTCCGCGATGGCGGTCTGCACCATCTTGCGCGCGGCAGCGTAGGCGGGGACGTCGGTCAGGTGGTCGCCGTGCCGGACAATGCGATGGATGGCGTTGAGCGGGGCCACGACGGAATCCACTCGATCCGCCGACCACCCCGTCTCGGCAACCAGATCTTGCAACGAGAGCCCCTGCAGGCCGCAGCGAGCCAGCCGGGCGACGACAATCTCTTCCGGGTCTCCGGCGGCCAGCGTAGAGAGAAACTCCGCCCGCTCCTCCTGCTTCTTGAGTGGCGCCGCATCCAGCGCCACGCCGCCGCCGATGGTCACTACCGGCGAGAACTGCCGCAGGATGAAACGGTCGCTGGGCAGGAGCAGCGTCGGCTCCTGCAAGCGCAGTTGCGCGAAGGCGGTCGCTCCCGGCGCGACTTGCTTGCCTTCCAGCAGGACGACCTCGGCGATGGTTTCCGCCGTATAAGCGTGGAAGTGGACGCGGGCGCGGTCCTTCAGCGGCCTCGCGGAAGCAAGCAGCGTGAGCGAAACGTCAACCCGCTTGGTGGGACGAAACATCTCTGGCGGGGCAAGCGTCATGCCCCGCGCCAGCTCGTCTTTCTCGATGCCGGCGAGGTTCAGCGCGGTGCGCTCGCCCGCCACCGCTCGCTCGGCAGCAGCCCCGTGCACCTCGACCCCGCGGATGCGCGCTCGCTGGCCCGCAGGGAAGACTTCGATCTCGTCTTCTTTCCTGATCGAACCGCTGATCAGCGTCCCCGTCACAACCGTGCCAAAGCCTTTCATTGAGAAGACGCGGTCGATGGGCAGGCGGAAGAGCGCGCTCGAATCTCGCGCGCGGACCTCGGCGGCCATGCGCGCCAGCTCGCGCTTCAGCTCTTCGATGCCCGCGCCGGTCTTCGAACTCACGGCAACGATGGGCGCGCCTTCCAGGAACGAGCCGCGCAAGTAGTCCTCCAGCTCCAGGCGGACGACGTCGAGGGTTTCCTTGTCCACCAGGTCGGATTTAGTCAGCACGGTGAGGCCGCGGGGAATGGCGAGCAGGCGGCAGATCTCGAAGTGCTCGCGCGTCTGCGGCTTGATGGATTCATCCGCCGCCACCACCAGCAGCACCAGGTCGATGCCGCCCACCCCGGCCAGCATGTTGCGCACGAAGCGCTCGTGTCCGGGGACGTCCACAAAGCCCAGGCGCAAAGCTTCGCCGCCGGGGCCGGGCAGCTCCAGATGTGCGAAGCCCAGGTCGATGGTGATGCCGCGTCGCTTCTCCTCCGCCAGGCGGTCGGCGTCGATCCCGGTCAGTGCCTTCACCAGCGCAGTCTTCCCGTGGTCGATGTGTCCAGCGGTGCCGACGATGACGCTCTTCACAGAAGGGAATAATACAGGGAGGAAGACCCCGTTAGGGGCTCAGGAAAACCGCAGTTTCTCGGTTTCCTGAGCGGCCCCGATAGTTCTATCAGGGTGTAACAATGTTACTTGTAAGACTTAGATGCCGCAGCCGGGCGAAAGGTTTCAGCGCTGGCCCGGAAAAATGGCGACCCACGGCGTTTTCCACATTCCGAACCCACGCCGCTGATTCGCCGGGGAATCCATGCGAGAATGAAGTTCTCCCCATGGCGCCCTCCCCCGAGACCCAGGCCATCACCGCCGCGGTCGTCGAAGACCACGGCCTCACTCCGGACGAATACCAGAAGGTCCTGAAGCTGCTGGGACGCGAGCCCACGCTGACCGAGCTGGGCATCTTCAGCGTGATGTGGAGCGAGCACTGCTCTTACAAGTCGTCGCGCGTGCATCTGAAGCGCCTGCCCACGCGCTCCAAGCTGGTGGTGCAGGGCCCGGGCGAGAATGCCGGCGTCATCGACATCGGCGAGGGCTGGGTCTGCGCCTTCAAGATCGAGTCGCACAACCACCCCTCGTTCATCGAGCCCTTCCAGGGTGCGGCCACCGGCGTGGGCGGAATCCTCAGGGACATCTTCACCATGGGCGCGCGCCCGGTGGCGGTGATGGATTCGCTCCGCTTCGGACCCATCACAAAACCAGCCGGCAACCGACAGCCGACGGCCGGCGGCAAGAACGACGACGCGACCATTCACAAGAATCACTCGCTGCTGGAAGGCGTAGTCAGCGGGATCGCCTTCTACGGGAACTGCTTTGGCGTCCCCAACCTGGGTGGGGAGACGAAGTTCGAGCGCTGCTACTCGCAGAATCCGCTGGTGAACGCCTTCGCGCTGGGCCTGGCGCGGCGCGAGCAGATCTTCTACGCGCGCGCCTCGGGCGAGGGCAACCCGGTAATCTACGTAGGCGCGAAGACGGGGCGCGACGGCATCCACGGCGCCACCATGGCCAGCGAGGAATTCAGCGAAGGCTCCGAGCAGAAGCGTCCCAACGTCCAGATGGGTGATCCATTTCTTGAGAAGCTGTTGCTCGAGGCCTGCCTCGAAGCCATGGAGTCGGGCGCGGTCGTGGGCATCCAGGACATGGGCGCGGCCGGCCTGACCTGCTCCACCTGCGAGATGGGCGCGCGCGGCGGCGTGGGCGTCGAGATCGAACTCGACCGCGTGCCCCAGCGCGAGACCGCCATGTCGCCCTACGAGATCATGCTCTCCGAATCCCAGGAGCGCATGTTGCTGGTGGCCGCCAAGGGGCGCGAAGCGGAAGTCTTCCGCATCTTCGAGAAGTGGGGCCTCGACGCCGTGCCCATCGGCCGCGTCACCGCCGACGGCAAGATGCGCGTGCTCGAGCACGGCAAAGTAGTGGCCGAGATCCCCAACCACGCGCTGACCGACCAGGCGCCGGTCTACCAGCGTCCGCTCCGGCGTTGGGAGCCCAAGGTCGTGCGCGAGATGCCGGCGTCCATCCGCCTGAACAAGTCCGGCGACCTCACCGCCGAATTCAAGCGCCTGCTGGCCTCGCCTAATATCTGCTCCAAGCGCTGGATCCACGAGCAGTACGAGTCCATGGTGCGCACCAACACCTTTCAGGGACCGGGCGGCGACGCCGGCGTGATCCGCGTGAAGGGAACCAACCGCGGCCTGGCCATGGCGCTCGACGGCAACGGGCGCTGGTGCTATCTCGATCCCAAGCTCGGTGCCATGCACGCCGTGGCGGAAGCGGCGCGCAACGTCGCCTGCGCCGGGGCCACGCCCGTCGCCGCCACCAACTGCCTCAACTTCGGCAACCCGGAGAAGCCCGGCATCATGTGGCAGTTCTCCCAAGTGGTGGACGGCATCGCGCGCGCCTGCGAGGCGCTGGGCACTCCCATCACCGGCGGCAACGTCAGCTTCTACAACGAGACCCTGGGCGAGGGCATCTACCCCACGCCGGTGATCGGTGTGGTGGGCATCCTCGAAGACATCGGCCGGCTGATGAAGCCGCACTTCCGCGCCGCGGGGCGTGACCTCGTGCTGCTGCGCGGCGCCGAGCCTGGCGACTTGACCGACGCCCAAGCGGAGTTCGGCTCCTCGGAGTACGCCCAGCAGGTGCTGGGCGCTCTCTGGGGCTTCCCGCCGGCGCTCGAACTGGAGCGGGAGGCGGCGCTCCAGAAGTGCCTGCTGGAGCTGATCGCGGCCGGCGTGGTCGAATCCGCTCATGACTGCTCCGAGGGCGGCCTGACCGTCTGCCTGGCGGAATCGGGCTTTGCCGCGGAAATCGGTGCCGCGGTGGAGCTGGCCTCCGGAGGCCTGCCGGCGGAGGTTGTGCTCTTCGGCGAGGACCCCAGCCGGGTGCTGGTTTCCTGCGACCCAAAGAACACGGCGAAAATCCAGGAAATCGCGCTAAAATACAACATGGCAGCGGATCCCATCGGCCAAACGGCCCCAGAAAATTTAGTCATCACGTTCGACGGCATTGCAGTCGTATCGGCAGCGGTGTCGGAGCTGAGCGGCGTTTGGGAGTCGGCGCTGGAGCAGGCGTTGCAGTCGGAGACACCAGAACCAACGGTTTCATCGGGAGCAGAGAGGTGACCGTGCCCTTCGACAAATTCCGAGAGGAATGTGGCGTGGTCGGCATCCACGCCCATCCTGAAGCCTCCACGCTCGCCTACCTGGGACTGCACGCGCTGCAGCACCGCGGGCAGGAATCCGCGGGCATCGTCTCCTCCGACGGCGTCACGCTGCACGTGAAGAAGGCCATGGGCCTGGTAGTGGACATCTTCACCGAAGAGGCGCTGGCGCAACTGAAGGGCAGCCTGGCCATCGGCCACAACCGCTACTCCACCACCGGCGATTCGGCGCTGCTGAACGCCCAACCCATCGTGGTGGATTGCAACAAGGGCATGATCGCCATCGCCCACAACGGCAACCTGGTGAACGCGCAGCAGATCCGCGCCAAGCTCGAGACCCAGGGCTCCATCTTCCAGACCACCAGCGACACCGAGGTGATCGTCCACCTGATCGCGCAATCCAAGGAGCAGACGCTGCCGGAAGCCATCGCCGACGCGCTGCGGCGCATCGAAGGCGCCTTCTCCCTGGTCCTGATGACGCGTGACCGGCTGTTCGCCGCCCGCGATCCGCGCGGCTTCCGCCCGCTCTCCATGGGACGCATCCCGCGCGCCGCCGGCCAGCGCGACGACACCATCGTCTTCGCCTCCGAGACTTGCGCCTTCGACCTCATCGGCGCCACCTACGAGCGCGACGTCAAGGCGGGCGAGATCATCGTGGTCGGCCCCGAAGGCGTCTCCTCGCGCTTCTACGCCACGGCGATGCCGCAGGCGAGCTGCATATTCGAGCACGTCTACTTCTCTCGGCCCGACAGCAAAGTCTTCGGCCGCTCGGTGAACGACAGCCGCGAGGCCCTGGGCCGCCAACTGGCGAAAGAAGCGCCCGCCGAGGCCGATATCGTCGTCCCTGTGCCCGATTCCGGCGTCACCGCCGCCATGGGCTACTCGGCGGAGAGCGGCATCCCCTTCCGCATGGGGCTCATCCGCAACCACTACATCGGGCGGACGTTCATCGAGCCGGAGCAGTCGGTGCGCGACTTCGGCGTGCGCTTGAAGCTCAACCCGGTGCGCAGCGTCATCTCCGGCAAGCGCGTGGTGCTGATCGATGATTCCATCGTGCGCGGCACCACCAGCCGCAAGATCGTGCGCATGCTGCGCGACGCCGGCGCCCGCGAGGTCCACATGCGCGTCTCCTGCCCGCCCACGATTTCTCCCTGCTTCTACGGCGTGGACACGCCCTCGAAGAAGCAGCTCATCGCCGCCAACAAGAGTGTGGACGAGATCCGCGACTACATCGGCGCCGATTCGCTGGCGTATCTCTCCATGGAAGGCATGAAGGAATCCTGCGGCGACGGCGAGAAGACCACCTACTGCACCGCCTGCTACACCGGCAGCTATCCCACCGCCTGGGTGGACGTGCTGCTGGAAGACGTCCGGCCAGTCACGGCGAAGAAGACCTAACTCTTACCGCGGATGAACGCGGATTGGCGCGGATTGCTTTTCATTTGTCATCCTGAGCGAGGCCGGAGCGCAGGCAACGGCCGAGTCGAAGGACCCCTGCACTGCCGCAGCTTAGAAGCGCCGTCTGCCGGCGGGGACCTACCAGGTTCGCGTCAGCAGCGGGGGATTCCTGGACTCCACCCGCTCTTTCAGCCTGCGTTCGCACCAGAGCCTGTCGCTGCCTAGGATCCGGCTCCGTCCCGCGACCGCCGACCTGCGCTTCCAGACCACGCCCGGCGGCGCTCAGGTCTACCTCAACGACGAGTTCAAGGGCGGCTCCAGTGCGGATGGAAGCCTGGTGGTGGCCAAACTGCCAAAAGGGAGCTATCGGGTGCGGGTCTCGCTGGCCGGATACAACGACTGGAATCAGAATGTGGAGGTCAAGCCCGGCCCGTCCATGCGGCTGGAAGCCAAGCTGGAACGCGCCGGGCCGCCGCCGCTCTCGGTGGATGACGTCGTGGGATTGTTGCAGGGCAGCGTGTCGCCGGTGCGCGCCGCCACCCTGGTCAAGGAACGGGGCGTGGACTTCGACCTGAACGATGAGGTGGAGAAGCGCATCCGCGGCGCCGGCGGCGACAGTGATTTGCTGCTCACCATCGCCCGCAGTCGAAAGAAGTGAGGCAGCAAGAAGAAAACGCAAGGTCCTTCGTCCCGCAGAGCGGGACTCAGGATGACAAATCAAAGTCAAACGCAAGGTCCTTCGCCCGCTGCGGCGGACTCAGGATGACATTGCAAGGGACGCAAAGCGCGCTGCCACCACGCGCGGAATGCCCTGCAAGTCGTGGGTGACGCGGACCTCCTGCCAGCCGGCGAGCAAGTCGCGGACGGCGGCTTCCATGGAGAAGCCAATCTCTATCACCAGCCAGCCGCCGGGCTCGAGACGCTCGCGCGCTTGCGGGATGAGTTGGCGGTAGACCTCCATGCCGCTCTCGCCGGCGAAGACGGCGACGCGCGGCTCGAAGTCGCGCACCTCGCGCTGGACCTTTTCCGGCGCGGCTTCGCCGACGTAGGGAGGATTGGAGACCACAAAATCGAAGGAGTCGGCGTCAAATTGCGCCGGCTGAGCCAGCGGGCCGGGGCCTTCGAAGCGGGTAGCTTTCCCCCCAAGCGGAGCTGATATGGAAAACGGAGCCGATAGGGAAGACGGCGCGGGCAGGGCGCCGAGCAGGTTGCTCTCTAAAAAAGTCACGCGCTGGTCGAGTTGCAAGCGAGCGGCGTTGGCGCGGGCGATCTCGAGCGCCGGGGCGGAGATGTCCACGGCGATGATTTCCGCGCCGGGAAGTTCCTTGGCCAGGGCGAGGGCGATGCAGCCGGAGCCGGTGCCCACGTCCACGATGCGCGGCGGGCGGGGGAGCGAGCGCGCCAGCTCCAGCACGGTCTCGATGACGTGCTCGGTCTCCGGGCGCGGGATGAGCACGGCGGGAGAGACCAGGAAGTCGAGTCCCCAGAACTCCTGGTGCCCGGTGATGTACTGCGAGGGCTTGCCGCGGGCGCGCTCCTCGAGCGCGGATTGATAGCGCGCGTGCTCGTCCGCAGAGAGTTCGCGCTCGGCGTGAGCGTAGAGGTAGGCGCGGTCGCAGCCGAGGGTGAACATGAGCAGGACCTCGCCGTTGAGGCGCGGCGAGCCGGTGCCGGCGGCGGTCAGGCGCTCAATGGCGGAGTCGAGGGTGGAGCGGAGTTGCATGGAAGCATTATTTCACCGCGGGCCGCTTGCGCCCTCCGAAGCATTGGAAGGGCGGGAAAGCAGGTCCCTCGCTGCGCTCGGGATGACAAGCAAAACCGCACAGGCGAGGGCCCTTCGACTTCGCTCAGGGCAGGCTCTTGTGCCACACGGTCCTTGCCGGATGAATGCATCAAAAAAACGGGGAGCAGCTTAGGCGGAGACGGCTTCGTGCTTGAGCTTTTCCCCTTCGTAGTGAGTGACGAGCGCGTCGATGATGGGCTGGATCTTGCCGTCCATGACGCCGTCCTTCAACTGGTGCAGGGTGAGCCCGATGCGGTGGTCGGTGACGCGGTTCTGGGGGAAGTTGTAGGTGCGGATCTTCTCGCTGCGGTCGCCGGTGCCCACCTGGGCGCGGCGCTCCTTGGCCAGCGCCGCCTGCTGCCGCTCGCGCTCCAGGTCGTAGAGGCGGGAGCGCAGCACGCGCATCGCCTTCTCCCGGTTCTTGATCTGCGACTTCTCGTCCTGGCAGGAGACCACGGTGTTCGTCGGCAGATGCGTGATGCGCACCGCGGAATACGTGGTGTTGACGCTCTGCCCACCGGGGCCGGAGGAGCAGAAGGTGTCCACGCGCAGGTCTTTGGCTTCGATCTTGACGTCCACGTCCTCGGCTTCGGGCAGTACGGCCACGGTGACGGCGGAGGTGTGGACGCGTCCCTGCTGCTCAGTCTCTGGCACGCGCTGCACGCGGTGCACGCCGCTCTCGTACTTCATCCGCGAGTACACGCGCTGGCCTTCGATGATGGCGATCACTTCCTTCAGCCCGCCGATGGAGGATTCGGACGACGAGAGGATCTCCACCTTCCAGCGCTGGCTCTCGGCGTAGCGGGTGTACATGCGGAAGATCTCGGAGGCGAAGAGCGAGGCTTCGTCGCCGCCGGTGCCGGCGCGGATCTCCAGCACCACGTTCTTCTCGTCGTTGGGATCTTTGGGGATGAGCAGGACCTTGATCTCCTGCTCCACCTGGGCCATCCGCGCTTCCAGCTTGGCCAGCTCTTCCTGGGCGTAGGCGCGCATGGCGGCGTCGCCTTCCTCGGCGATGACGGCGCGGCTCTCGGCGATGCCGCGCTTCAGGTCCTTGAACTCGCGATAGCGCTCGACCACCGGCGTCAGGTCGCTGTGCGCCTTGGCAGACTTCTGGAAGCGCGCCGGGTCGGAGACGATATCCGGCGAAGCCAGAGCCTTGGTCAACTCCTCGTAGCGGGCTTCGAGTTGGTCGAGTCGGTCAAACATAGAAGCAGTTGTCAGTACTCAGTTGCCAGTTAACTTCAAAACCCGCCGGAGGTTTCATTCTAAGCGCTACCGCGAGGAACGAGGAAATCGCTGTTCAGAACGCGGACAGGGATTAGATGCGGGGCGCGGACTGGTGGGACTAGGCGACCACCAGCTCGCCGCCGCGCTGGCGCTCGAGCGCCATGGACTGGTCCAGAGCGCAGATGGCGCATTCGACCATGCCATCTTCCGGAGGCTGGGTGGTGACGCGCTGCAGCCAGAGGCCGGGTTGGGTGAGCAAGGCGAAGAGCGAGCCGCGGTGCCGGGCGGCAAAGCGGATGATCTCGTAGGAAATGCCGGCGATGAGGGGCAGCAGGGCCGCGCGCACGGCGAAGCGCGCCCAGAAGGTTGTGACCGGAATCAGCGTGAACACCAGGATGGCGATGAGCATCACGGTCATCAGGAAGCTGGTGCCGCAGCGCGGGTGATACGTGGAGAACTTCTGCGCAGCGGCGATGGAGAGCGGGTCGCCCGATTCGAAGTTGAAGACGGTCTTGTGCTCGGCGCCGTGATACTGGTAGACGCGGCGGATGTCGGCCCACAGCGAGATGCCCCAGATGAACAGCAGGAAGAGTGCAATGCGGATGGCGCCGTCCACCAGATTGAAGGCGATCTGGCTGCGGAAGGACGGGACCATGGCGGCGAGCTTGGTGGTCGCCACCAGGGGCACGAATTTGTAGAGGAAGATGAAGAATGCGAGCGAGAGGATCAGGTTCACTGTCATCATCCAGCCGCTGATCTCGGGCTTCTTCTTTTCTTTTTCGTCGTTCTTCTCCTGGGGAAGAGCTTCATCGAGGGCGACGTTGGCGGAGAAGCGCAGGGCGCGGACGCCGAGCGACATGGCTTGTCCCAGCATGGCCACGCCGCGGATGAGCGGCCAGCCTAGCCAGGGACGGCGGTCGGAGGGGCGGTCGAGGGGCTCGGAGTGGGAGACGATCTCGCCCGAGGCCTTGCGCACGGCGATGGCCCAGGCGTGTGGCGAGCGCATCATCACTCCCTCAAGCACAGCCTGGCCGCCGATGAGCGTCTGGTCGCCGCCTTCGAGGGCGGGCAGAAGCTGCAGCATGGCCTGCAGGCGGCAGATCTGGCGAAGAAGGTTCATCTCAGTAATGGATGCGGGAACGTCAGGAAAGGTCGCTAGTTTCCAGCTTATCGGCGTGGGATGGGGCTGTCAAACGCGGGCTAGTGGGTGTGCAGCCGCTCATCGGGTGCGGGAGGGGCGCACCCCTGAGCGACCTCGCAGGCTACGTGCTCCAACTGGATGGTGGTGTGATGGATGTGGAAGCGCTGGCGCACTGCGTCGTTGACGTCGCGCAGGATGCATTCGCTGGCGGAGAGCGGGATGTCGGCCACGCGGATGTGGCAGGAAAGCGCGTGCCACTCCGAGCCCAGGCTCCACACGTGCAGGTCGTGGACCTCGAGCACGCCCTCAACGGCCGCGATGGTTTCGGCGAGGCGCGCCAGATCCATCCCTCGTGGCGCGCCTTCCAGCAGGATGTTGAGCGTCTCGCGCAAGATGCCCAGCGAAGACCACAGGATGAGGGCGCCGATGCCGAAGGAGAGCGCGGGGTCGATCCAGGCCTGTCCGGTCTGCAGGATCGCCCAGCCGCCGGCGATGACGGCGGCGGTGGAGACGGTGTCGCCGAGTTGATGCAACAGGGCGCTGCGCAAGTTCAGATCGCGGCCGGAGCGCCACAGCATCGCGGCGATGCCGGCGTTCATCACCACGCCTGCCGCGGCCACCGCCATCATGAGGCCGGGCTCGACCGGCTCCGGGTGCTGCAGCCGACGCACGCCTTCGTAGAAGATGTAGAAGGAAACGCCGACCAGAGTCAGGGCGTTGAGGAAAGCGGCCAGCACGCCGGCGCGCTGGTAGCCATAGGTTCGTCGCGACGAGGGCGGACGAGTTTCGAGGCGCACGGCGGCCCAGGAGAGCAGCAAGGCGAGGAAGTCGGTGAGGTTGTGTCCGGCCTCGGAGAGCAGCGCCAGGCTGTGCGCGCGCACGCCCGCCACCGCCGTCAGCGCGATGTAGGCCGCCGTGGCCACGAGCGCCAGCTTGAGCGCACGCGATGTCCGCTCCCGTCCTGCTTCTGCCATGTCGCCAGTGTAGTTTCCGCTGGTTCCGGCTTCAAGGGAGCGCTAATCGGAGAAGCAGGTCCCTCCGCTCGCCCTCGGTCCAGTCGCGCTGGTGACCTCCCTCGGCCCTTCGACTTCGCTCAGGGCCTCGGCCCTGCGGGCCTCAGGCAAAGGCTGGTCGGGATGACAAATTGGGATGGTGTTGCGGCGCGGCGGAGCCGGTGGCGCAGCAGGACAGCGGCGGCAATTCTGTTAGAGTTGGGCGTCTTTGAACGAGCTCGATTCCCTGGGGAGCAAGGAGATCATGATTCTTCCGGCGCGGCGGCAGCTTGTTCTGACTGCAATCTTTTTCTTTTGCCTGGCCGCCTCCGCTGCGGCCGAGAAGCTGCCTTCGGACACCATCCCGGCCGGCCGCATGGAGCAGTACTCCGACCTGGCGGTGCGCTGGATGGCGGAGTACCTGCAGGTGGATACCACCAATCCCCCGGGCAACGAGGCGCGCGCGGCCGCGTTTTTCAAGCAGATCCTCGACCGTGAGGGCATCGAGAACCAGGTCTTCGAGTACGCGCCGGGACGCGCCAACCTGATCGCGCGCCTCGCGGGCAGCGGCAAGGGACGCCCCATCATCCTGCTGAACCACGAGGACGTAGTGACCAGCGACCCGGCGCGCTGGAAGGCGCCACCGTTCAGCGCCGCCATCCTGGACGGCGTGATGTACGGCCGCGGCGCGCAGGACATGAAGAGCGAAGGCCTCGCGCAACTGGTGGTGATGGTCATGCTCAAGCGGGAGAAGGTGGCGCTCGACCGCGACGTGATCTTTCTGGCCACCGCCGACGAGGAGGCGGACGGTACCGGCACCGATTGGATGATCGCCCACCGCCGCGACCTCATCGGCAACGCCGAGTACCTGATCACCGAGGGCGGCGAGAATGTGAAGGACGAGAAGGGCGTGAAGTACATCGGCGTGGACGTGGCGGAGAAATCTCCCTTCTGGCTGAAGGTGACGGCGCGCGGACGTCCCGGGCACGGCTCGCGGCCGATTTCCGACTCCGCTCCCAACCGCCTGGTGCGCGCGCTGAACCGAATCCTGGCACACCAGACCGAGCTGAAGGCGCTGCCGGTGACCGAGGAGTTCCTGCGGCTGATGGCGCCCTCGCAGACGGGGGAGCGCGCCCGCTGGTTCCGCGACCTGAAGAGCGCGCTGGGCGACAAGCGCTTCCGCAAGTCGGTGGAGGACGACGAGCTGCTCAACTACATGCTGCACAACACCATCTCCCTGACCATGCTGAGCGGCTCGCAGCAGACCAACGTCATCCCCGGCACAGCCGGAGCGCACCTCGATGTGCGCCTGCTTCCGGGCGAGGATCCCAAGGCGTTCCTGGAAGAGATACGTCGCGTGGTGGACGACCCCAACGTGACCCTGGAGCCCGAAAACGCGGAGTTCCGCGTGGCCAACGCCTCGCCGCTCGATACCGCGCTCTTCGCCTCCTTCCGCCGGACGGCGACGCGCTACTTCCCGGGCACGCCGGTGGCTCCGCGGATGACCAGCGGATACACCGAGAACCAGCGCTACCGCGGGCTGGGCATCGCGAGCTACGGATTCTCGCCCTATACTGTGACTCCCGAGGAAGGAGCTACGGAGCACGCCGACAACGAGCGCATCCGGGTGGAAGAGCTGCGCAGAGGGTACCGGGTGCTGTACGACGTGGTGGCCGGAGTGGCCGCGGCGCCCGCGCCCTGATCCGCAATGAAGAAACGCGGTCTCAAACCGAGCAGGAACCTCGACCGCCGCCGGCGCAGCCTGAGCGATCCCGACAGCGTGCGGGAGCTGGTGTATCGCCTGCAAGAGGGGATCTACATCACCAACCATAGAGGGGAGATCCTGGACGCCAATCCGGCGATGCTCGAGATCTGCGGAGCCTCCTCGCTGCAGCAGCTCCAGAAGCTCAAGGCGACGGACCTGGTGGATCCCGAGATGCGCAGGCGGGAGATGGAACTGCTGAAGCGCAAGGGCTCGGTGCAGAAATTCGAGCTGCAAATCAGACGTCCGGACGGCCAGGTGCGCACCGTCATCGACACCGCCCACCGCACCCGCGACCTCAGAACCGGCGAAGTGCTGTACCACGGCATCCTGGTGGACATCACCCTGCGCAAGCGGCTGGAGAGCCAGTTGCAGGAGCAGAGCATCCGCGATCCGCTCACCGGATGCTTCAACCGCCGCTACCTGGAGGAGTTTGAGAGGCGTTGGCGGAATCGGCGCCAGTCCTGGGGCTGCCTGGCGGTCGATATCGACCACTTCAAGCATTACAACGACCGCTACGGGCACCAGGCGGGGGACGACGTGCTGGTCCGCATGAACCGCTTCCTCATGCGCCAGACGCGCGCCGAGGAAGGGGTGGTGCGCACCGGCGGAGACGAGTTCGTGGTGCTGCTGCCGGGCGCGGACCTGGCCAACACCGAGGCCACCGCCCGCCGCCTGGAGCTGGCCGCCAAGAGGGAAGCTCCGGTGCCGTTCTCTCTGGGCTGGGCGGCGCGGCGCTCCGGCGAGAAGCTGGAGCGGACCCTCGCCCGCGCCGACCGCAGCATGCTCTCCATCCGCCTGCGCCGGCGCTCCCCCAGCCGCGACCGGAGGCTGGGGCGGTAGGGGGAAAGAAAAAAGGTAAAAGGGAAAAGGGAAAAGGGAAAAGGTTAAAGACACACCAAAACCAAACGCAAGGTCCTTCTCCCGCTGCGCGGGCTCAGGATGACAGGGCGGCTGCTCGGGGAGAACGCCCTCGCGCGCGCTTCTGGCCTGTGGCAGGGTAGGGGTCTTTCGACTCGGCCGTCGTCCCGCAAAGCAGGACTCCGGCCTCGCTCAGGGTGACAAGCGAAAATCAAGATCAAGGACAGTACTTCTCGTGCTGCTCCAGAATGTAGTGGTCGGTCATGCCGGCGATGTAATCGCAGACCACGCGGTGGGGCGGCTCGTGTCGGGCCTTCTCGCGGTAGGTCTTGGGCAGGGCTTCGGGATGGGCGACCCAGTACTTGAATAGCTCAGCAATCACTCGCTCGGAGTGGGCCTTCTCCGGCTTGAGCGCGGAGTTGGAGTAAAGGCGCTGGTTGAGGAAGGCCTTGGCCTGGAGGCGCTCGGCGTCCACCTCCGGGCTGAAGGCGGCCAGGCGCTCGCCATGGGCGCGCACGTCCTCGAGCGAATTCACCCCCGCGGCCTCGATGCGCGCGCGCGTGTTCGTGATGAGGTCGCTGGCCATGCGGTCGAGCATGCGCTTGAGCGCCTCGTTGAACTTCAGCTTCTCTATGGCCGCGGGATATTTTCTCTCCGCCTCGCGGTAGAAGCGGTCGAAGATGCCGACGCGCTCGCGGATCTCTCCCAGCTTGAGCAGCTTGGCTTCGTAGCCGTCGTCGAGGTCGGCGGTGTTGTAGGCGATCTCGTCGGTGAGGTCGATGAGCTGGGCCTCGAGCGGCGGGCGCTGGCCAAGCTGGTACTCGGCGAGCTGCGGGTAGTCCGCCAGCTTGTAGTCGCGCGAGTGCTTGATGATGCCCTCACGCACCTCGAAGGTGAGGTTCAAGCCGCGGAAGGCGGCGTAGCGCACTTCGAAATCCTCGACGATGCGCAGCGCGTGCAGGTTGTGGTCGAAGGAATCGCCATGGGCGCGCATGGCGGCGTCGAGCGTCTTTTCCCCGGAGTGGCCGAAGGGCGGATGGCCGACGTCGTGCACCAGCGCCAGCGCCTCCACCAGCTCCGAGTTCAGGCCGAGCTGGGCGGCGAGGGTGCGGGAGATCTGCGAGACCTCGATGCTGTGAGTGAGCCGGTTGCGGAAGTGGTCGGAGAGGCGGCGGGTGAAGACCTGGGTCTTGTTCTCCAGGCGGCGGAAGGCGCGGGAGTGGACGACGCGGTCGCGGTCGCGCTGGAAGTCGTCGCGATAGGGATGCGCGGGCTCGGGATGGCGGCGTCCGCGCGACTGCTCCACGCGCACCGCGTAGGGAGCCAACATGGGGGTGAGTTTACACCGGGGAACCCGCACAGCCGAGGACGGCTGTGCCGCACGGTCCGTTACTTCTTGCCGTCGCCCTGGCGGGCCAGCCGGATCTTGGCCGACTCCAGCTTCTTCTGCACTTTGGCGACGTCGGCGGACTCGACCTCGGCGGGAACGGCGCGGCCCCACTCCTCCAGCGCCCGCTCCCAGTGCGCCGCCGCCAGCTTCAGCCGCCCCGTTTTCTGGTAGAGGTCGCCCAGGTGGTCCTGGACGGTGGGGTCGTTGGGGATGCGCTCGGTAGCCTTGCGCAGGCTCTCCTCGGCCAGGTCATAGTTGCCGAGCTTGAAGTAGGCCCAGCCCAGGGAGTCCAGGTAAGCGCCGTTCTGCGGCTCCAGTGCCACCGCCTTCTTCACGTGTCCCAGGGCCTCCTCCAGGCGCAGCCCGCGGTCGGCGAGCATGTAGCCCAGGTAGTTGAGGACGGTGGCGTTGTTGGGATCGGCGGCAAGGATCTTCTTGAACATCTCCTCGGCCGCCTCGTACTTCTTCTGGCGCTCGTACATGGAGGCCAGCATGAAGTTGACGTACTCCTTCTCTTCGTCGCGCGTGGAGAGCTTGCCAGCCTGCGTGATCGCCTCTTCGGCTTCGTTCCAGCGCTTGAGGCGGCTGTTCATCTGGGCCAGGGTGATATAAACCTCGCGATCCTCGGGGCCGCCCTTGAGCATGGCCTTGACCTTGGCCAAAGCGCTTTCCGGATCGGGGCCGTCGGCCAATTGGCCGGCGAGGATGAACTGCAAGGTGCGGTCCTGGGGCAGCTTAGCGGCGGCCTCCTTGGCCACAGAGGTGGCCTGCGGCCACTGCTTGGCGTCGCGGTAGGTCTCAATCATCTGCTGATAGCCGCGGGAGGCGTTCTCGTCGCCCAGTTCCAGCATCTTCTGGAAGGTCTCGACGGCGGACTGGGTCTTGTGCATGGTGCGATAGACGGTCCCCAGCCGCTCCAGGAAGACGGAGCGGTTGCTGCGGTCGCCGGGGGAGTAGCTACCGTCGGGCTTGACCGTCTTCTCCAGCAGCTTTTGAAGAATGGGTACGACCTCTTCGTAGCGGCCCTGGGTCTCATAGACCAGCGCGATGTTGTAGGCGACCTCGAGCGAGTCCGGGACCAGCCCCGCTGCTTTCTTCAGATTTTCGACGGCGGAGTCGAACTTGCCCATGCGGCGGTAGATGTCGGCCATGCGCAGGTAGGACTGAGGGTCCTGCGGGTCGGCCTCGGCGATGGCCTTGTACTGCTCCAGCGCCGCCTCCGGATGGTTGTCGAAGGCCAGGTTCTGGGCCAGGCCGCGCATCGCGTCCAGGTTCTCCTTATCCAGCTCGACCGCCTTCTGGTAGGCGGCGACGGCCTGCTTGTAGTTCTTCTGCTGCTCCTGGGTATAACCCAGCGCGGAGTAGATCTTGGCGGAGCGCGCGCCTTCGGGCACGGACTCCAGCACCGCGATGGCGCGCCTGGAGTCGCCCTCTTCGTTGTAGAGATAGGCCAAGCTGGTGACCGCTTCCTCGGCGTCCGGCTGCACCTCCACCGCTTTCTTGAAAGCGGCCTCGGCTTTGAGCAGGTCGTTGTTCAGCCGATAGAGGCGGCCGAGCAGCAGGTGGTTCTCGACGTTCTTGGGCTCCAGCCGGGCCAGGGCCTCGAACTGCTCGATGGTGAGCTTGAGCACCGACTGCGACTGCCCGGACTGCAGGTCGCCGAGGGAGCGCAGGTAGACGCGGCCCAGCAGGCGGTGGGCCTCGAGGTTGTTGGGATCGCGCTTGAGGATCTCCTGCGCCTCCAGCACCGCGTCGCGGATGCGGCCGGTCTTGGCGTAGAGCTCGGCCAGCTCGGAGTTGAGGTATTCCGAGCCGGGATCGGCGGCAAGCGCCGCGCGGTATTCGTCAACGGCCTTGCTGACGAACTCGGAGCGGCCATACACCGTCGCCAGCTCCTCGTACACATGCGCCAGCGAGTAGTGGTAGTAAGCAGCGGCGCGATCGGGTTCGACCGCGGGCTTGCTCTCGGCCGCCGCGGCGGGCGGCGCGCTCTGGGACGCAGGGGCCGGTGCGGCCGGCGTCTGGGTTTCCGGCGCGGTCGCTGTGGGCGGCGCGGGCGGTTGCGCAGCCGCGCGCGTGGTCTCGGAGCACGAGGTCAGCAGCAGGAAGAACAGCAAAGAGAGCAGCAGGACTGTGGGATTCTTCATTGGGCCGGATGGTTTTCCTTCTTCAGTATTCTAGAACACGCGGCGGAGACTCGCCACTCAGTGCCGGAAATGCCTTACGCCGGTGAGGACCATGGCCAGGCCCAGGCGATCGACGGCGGCGATGACTTCCTGGTCCTTCACCGAGCCGCCGGGCTGGATGATGGCGGTGGCGCCGGCCTTGGCGATCTCCTCCACGCCGTCGGGGAAGGGGAAGAAGGCGTCGGAGGCGGCGACCGTTCCCTTGAGCGGCAGGACGGCTTTCATGGCGCCGAGCTTGCAGGAATCCACGCGGCTCATCTGGCCGGCGCCCACGCCCACCGTTTGGCCGTCGCGCGCATAGACGATGGCGTTCGACTTCACGTGCTTGCACACCTTCCAGGCGAAGAGCAGGGCGCGCATCTCCTCCTCGCTCGGCGGGCGCTTGCTGACCACCTTCAGGTCGGCGTCGGAGAGCGGGCGAACGTCTTCGTCCTGCAGCAGCGCGCCGCCGGAGACATGCTTGAGAGTCCATTTCGGCGGCGCGGAAACGATCTCCACCAGCCGCAGGTTCTTCTTGGCGGCGAAGCGGGCGCGAGCGTCCGGGTCGAAACCCGGGGCGGCGATGGCTTCGACGAAAAGCTGGGCCATCTCCTCCGCCGCCGCGGCATCCACGACGCGGTTCACGCCGATGACGCTGCCGAAGGCGGAGACCGGGTCGCAGGCCAGCGCCTTCTGGTAGGCCTCGAGCAGAGTCGTTCCCGTGGCGGTGCCGCAGGGATTGGTGTGCTTGATGATGACGCACACCGGCTCGGTGAACTCCTGCGCCAGGTCCCAGGCTGCCTGCAGGTCCACGAGGTTGTTGTAGGAAAGCTCCTTGCCCTGGAGCTGGCGGCCGTTGGCTACGCCCGCGCCCGAGCCGTCGGCGTACATGGCTGCTTTCTGGTGGGGATTCTCGCCGTAGCGCAGGTCGAGGACTTTGTTGAGCGAGAGCCGCAATGTCTGCGGGAACCCGGCCGGCGGCGCGAGCTCGAAGCCGGCGCCGTTGCTGCTCACCCGCTCCAGAGTGGAGGCGATAGCGGAATCGTAGGCGGCGGTGGTGGCGAAGGCCTTCTGCGCCAGGCGCCAGCGAGTGGCGAGGGAAAGCTCGCCGCCCGATTGTTTCATCTCTTCGGCGATGGCGGAGTAATCCTGGGGCGAGGTGACGATGGCTACGTCCTGAAAATTCTTGGCGGCGGAGCGGATCATCGAGGGTCCGCCGATGTCGATGTTCTCCACCATCTCTTCGAAGCGCACGCCGGGTTTGGCGGCGGTCTTTTCGAAGGCGTAGAGATTCACCACCACCATGTCGATGGGGGCGATGCCATGCTCGGCCACCGCGGCGCGGTGCGCCGGGTTCTGGCGCACGTGCAGGATGCCGCCGTAGACCTTGGGGTGCAGCGTCTTCACCCGGCCGTCGAGCATCTCGGGAAAGCCGGTGAGTTCACTCACGTCCTTCACCGCGATGCCGGAGTCGCGCAGCAGTTTGGCGGTACCGCCGGTGGAGACTAGTTCCACTCCCAGGGCGGCGAGCTGGCGGGCGAACTCGGCGAGGCCGGACTTATCGGTCACGCTTAGGATGGCGCGCTGGATCTTAGGCACGTCTCTTCCTCGGGCAGGTTGTTGGGTGATGCAATAAGAATATCAGGCAAAGCAATCGGGGCGCTCAGGTCTTGGCTTTGGCCTTGAGCCGCACTTGGCCGGCTTCCATCTCCACCGAGTATTCGACCGCATGGCAGCCGTAGTCCTTGCGGATCTGCTCGGTCTTTTTCTTGACGAAGGCCTTGAAGGAATCGAAGTTGGCGGAGCCGGCGCCGGCGTCGCCGGCCCGCTTGCGCGCCTCGGTCATGGCATTGAACAGTTGCTGGACGTTTTCGTGGTCGGCGTCGGCGTCGGAGCAGTGGGTGGTGAAAGGCTTCTCGCCCTCGTCTGCCTTCGGCCTCATCCCCTGCTCCAGGGCTTCGGCGGCGGCCTGGTCCTCCTCGATGCGCAGCCCCTGGATGCCCAGCACCGCGTCCTGGGGACGGCGGTAGCCCTCCTCCTTGATCTTCAGCTTCTGCCGCCACAGGTCGCTGAACAGGGCGTAGCGCTGCACGATGGAGTTGTATTTGAAGCGCTGGGGAAAGCTCATCTTGTGCGTGTCGCTGTACTTCTTGAGGATGGACTGGACGCGCCACTCGGTGTCGGCCGGAGGCCTCTTGGAGCCGCCGCCGAAGTACACGTCATACTCGATCTTCAGGCGGCGCACCGTCTCTTCGAGGAGACTGATTTCCTCGTCTACGGTCACGAATCACCTCGCGGCACCCGGCGGCGGCGGCTCGAAACGGGCAGGAAAAACGCGGCCATCCTCATCTGCCGGGAAAGCGGAATATATCACAAAGGAGAGGGGAGGGGCAGGGAGGCGCCGGGGGCTATTTCCCGGAGCTGGCGGCCATTTTCTTGACCATGGCCAGCACCAGCTTGCGGTCGCTATCGTTGAGGCTGGCGGAGTAGCGCCGCACCTGGCTGAGGAAGCGCACCTGGTCTTCGCTCAGTTGCGGGATGTTGCGGGCGTGGCCGTTGTCGCGGGCCTGGTCGGCGAAGAACTGCGCCAACGGAAGCTCCATGGCGCCGGCGATTTTGGCTAGGGTGTCGAGAGAGGGAATGGTGTGGCCGTTCTCCACCCGCGAGAGGTAGCAGCGCAGCAGGCCCGTACGCTTCTCGATGTCGCCTTGCGACATGCCCCTTTGCAGGCGGAAGCTTCGGATGGTCTCGCCAATATTCATCTGAGTGATGCCGTGTGCCCGGGAAGGTGGCTGCATAGTAATCAGAGTCGCACCGTCTGGCAAGTGGATTTTTTTTCTAAGCTCCGGGGGACTATTTTTCCTTGCCGAGCGCTTTCCCGACCAGATCCAGTTCCATGTAAATGGCTCCGGCAACGGGATTTTCCCGATATGGGGGGATTTCGCGGAAGCCCAGCTCGCGATACAGGGCGATGGCCGAGTCCATCTTGCCCACGATGGTGTCTAGGCGCATGCGCGAGTAACCCATGGCGCGCGCCTCCTGGATGACACGCTCCGCCAGCGCGCGGCCCAGCGCCTTGCCGCGGAACTCCGGGCGCACATAGAGCCGCTTCATCTCGCAGATGCCGTCGCTCAGCTTGTGCAGCGCCACGCAGCCTGCGGTTTTTCCCTCATGCTCGGCCAGCAGCAGGCGACCCTCGGGCGGCGCATAGTCTCCGGGCAGCCCGGCCATTTCCTTGTCGAAGCTCTGGAAGCACAGGCTGAAGCCCAGCGATTGGGCGTACTCCAGGAAGAGCTGGCGCGCCTGCTCGATCTGTACCGGCGTAGCTGCCGGGAGGATTCTTAGCGCCGCGTCGCTGCGGGGGCGAGACGCCCCCGAGACAGCCGCCGGGACGGCAGCGCTACGCTTGTGGTCAGAGCTCATAGACCAGCCCTAGTTTATTCTAAAGGACGTGCCGCGCCCGCCCGCCCCCGGCCGCTCTCCCACGGCAGCTCTCCTGCTGGGCCTGATCATCACCCTGGGCGCGGTGGTGGCCTATTCCGGGTACATCGTTCGGCAGATCTCGGGGCTGCGCAAGCTGCAGACCGACATGGTGGATCGCAACCGCAAGGACTCGTTGCAACTGCTGCGCATCCAGAATGACTTGAACTCGCTGGGGCTGGCCATGCGGGACATGCTGGCGGGCGACGAACCCTATCCGCTGCCCGCGTGGTCGGCGCAGTTCCAGCGCACGCGGGTGGACCTGGACGACGCGCTGCGATTGGAAGAGGGCCTGGCCCCGGCCGACCGCACGCCGGAGCAGAAGCAATACCTGCGCAGCTCGGTGGCGCAGTTCTGGGACGCCGCCGACCGCACCTTCGCGCTGGCGGGAGAGGGCAAGGAAAAAGAGGCGCGGGAGCAGATCCGCATCACGCTGCAGGCGCGGCAGGCGGCGCTGAGCACGGCGGTCTCGCGGCTGCTGGTGCAGAACAACGAGAGCGAGCAGCAGGCAGCCGAGCGCGTGGCGGCGATTTACGATGCGGTGCAGCGACAGGTCTACGTGTTCCTGCTGGCCACGCTGATCACCATCCTGCTGACCAGCCTGTACCTGATCCGCTCCAACCGCGCCATCTTTGCCCGGCTGGACGTGCTCTCCCGCCAGCGCAGCGAGCTGGCGCAGACGCTGATCGCGACCCAGGAATCCACGCTGCGCCACATCTCGCGCGAGCTGCACGACGAGTTTGGCCAGGTGCTGACCGCAACCGGCGCCATGCTGACGCGCGCCGGCAGCCATGCGCCCGAGGGCAGCCCGCTGCGCGGCGAGCTGCGCGAGGTCTGCGAGATCGTGCAGTCGTCGCTGGACAAAGTGCGCACCCTTTCCCAGGCGCTGCACCCGGTCATGCTGGATGAGATGGGCCTGGAGAGCACGCTGGACTGGTATCTTCCCACCGTGGAGCGGCAGACCGGGCTGGCACTCGCCTACGAGAAATCGGGGACGCCGTTCCCGGTGGAGGGCGAGAGCGGGGTGCACATCTATCGTGTGTTGCAGGAGGCGGTGAACAACGTGGCGCGGCACTCGGGCGCCAAGCAGGCCTGGGTGCGCCTGCGCTTCCTGCCGGAATCTTTGGAACTCGAGGTGGAAGATCACGGCGCCGGGCTGGGAGTCCAGAAGGGCAAGCCGGGGATCGGGCTGGTGGCCATGCGCGAGCGCGCCGAGTTGCTGGGCGGAAGCCTCGAGCTGCTGCGGCCGGCGCCCGGGGGGACGCTGGTGCGGCTGCGGGTGCCAAGGGAGAAGGGGGATTCTCATGCCGGATAAGATCTCCGTCCTGCTGGTGGACGACCACGCCCTGGTGCGCCGCGGCCTGCGGCTCATCCTGGAAGACGCGCCCGACGTGGCCGTGGTGGGCGAGGCGGGCGACGGCACCGCGGCCGTCCAGTTGGCGAGAGAGCTGAACCCCAACGTCATCGTCATGGACTGCGCCATGCCCGGCATGAGCGGACTGAATGCGACGCGCAAGATCCTGCAGGAGTCGGCGCAGGCGCGCATCCTGATGTTGAGCATGCACTCCGAGGACACGCTGGTGCGGCAGGCGCTCGAAGCCGGCGCTCGCGGCTACGTCCTGAAGAACGCCGTGGACCTCGACCTGGTGGCCGCGGTGCGGCGCGTCGCGGCGGGGGAGATCGTGCTCGATCCGCAAGTCTCCCGCGCGGCCGTGCTGAAGGGCGAGCGGAACCTGGGCCTGACTGCGCGGGAGCTGGAGGTTCTGCAGTTCATCGTGGACGGGAAGACGGCAAAGCAGATCGCCACGCAGCTCGGGCTGAGCGCCAACACCGTGGCCGTACATCGCGCCAACATCATGAACGCGCTGCACATCCACAAGACCGCCGAGCTGGTGGTGTACGCCATCCGCAAAGGCCTGGTGAACCTGCCGTGAACCGCCGCAGCTTTCTTTCCGGCCTGGCCGTGCTGGCCGCCGCTTCGCAAGTCGGGCTCGAAGAGTTGCTGGCGGCGCCCGCTCCGCAGGCGCCGGGGCTCGGTTTCCGCCTGGTGGATGTGACGGCCAAGGCCGGCATCCAGTTCCGCCACAATAGCGGCGCCTATGGCGGCAAGCTGCTGCCCGAGACACTGGGCTCGGGTTGCGCCTTCCTCGACTACGACGGCGACGGCTGGCAGGACATCCTGCTCATCAACGGCATGGACTGGGCAGGGCACGAGCGCCAGCGCAGCACATTGCGTCTCTATCGCAACAACCGCAACGGAACGTTCACCGACGTCACCCGCCGCGCCGGCCTCGACGTCGAGATGTACGGCATGGGCGTTGCGGTGGGCGACTACAACAACGACGGCTTCCCCGACCTGCTGATCACCTGCCTGGGGCAGAACCGATTGTTCAGGAATACTGGGAAGGGAACGTTCGTGGACGTGACGCGCGCCGCCGGGCTCGAGGGCCGCGCGGGCTTCAGCACCTCGGCGCTGTGGCTGGACTACGACCGCGACGGCCTGCTCGACCTGTTCGTGTGCAACTACGTGAAGTGGTCGCCGGAGCACGACGTCTTTTGCAGCCTAGACGGCAAGCACAAGTCCTATTGCACGCCCGAGGCCTACCGCGGCGAAACCTGTTGGCTCTTCCGCAATCGCGGCAACGGGACCTTCGAGGACGTCACCGCCAAGAGCGGCATCTTCGACACCAGCTCGAAGTCGCTGGGGGTGGCGATGCTTCCCGGAACCGAGGGCTGGCCCGACCTGCTGGTGGCCAACGACACCCAGCCCAACAAGCTCTATCGCAACCAGCGCAACGGGACATTCAAGGACGTGGCCGTCGAAGAAGGAGTCGCCTTCAGCGCCGAGGGAAAAGCGCGCGCTGGCATGGGAGTGGACGCCGCCGATTTCGACAACTCGGGCGTCCCGGGGGTGGCCATCACCAACTTCGACAACGAGATGATCGGGCTGTACCGCTTCTTTCGCAACGGCGCCTATGAGGACGTGGCGACGCCCGCCGGAATCGGGACGGCGTCCAAGACCACGCTGGGCTTTGGCTGCATGTTCTTCGACGCCGACCTGGACGGCTGGCTGGACCTGGCGGTGGCCAACGGCCACATTGACGAGACGGTGCGCAGCATCCGCGGCAACGTGGGCTATGCCCAGCCGCCGCAGCTCTTCCTGAACGGCGGCGCGGGGAAATTCCGCGACGTGGCCGGGGAAGCCGGTGGCGGCTTCAGCCAGCCCAAAGTCGGCCGCGGCCTGGCCTGCGGCGATTTCGACCGCGACGGCGATGTGGACCTACT
The DNA here is from genome assembly GCA_035937135.1 of Terriglobales bacterium. Lineage (NCBI taxonomy): Bacteria > Pseudomonadati > Acidobacteriota > Terriglobia > Terriglobales > Terriglobales bacterium. Next base: position 2,874 of record DASYVL010000072.1, on the reverse strand, counting down.
GCTCACCACCAACAGCGGCCCCGCCTTCCTCTACCGCAACGACCAGCTCGCCGGGAACCGCAGCATCCGCTTCCGCTTGACCGGCACGCAGTCGAACCGCGACGCCATCGGCGCCGTGGTCCGCATCTTCTATGCGGGCGCCAGCCAGTCCCGCCTGGTGAAGGGCGGGTCCAGCTACCTCTCGCAGTCGGAGCTGCCCGTAACCTTCGGGCTGGGGAAGCGCGACCGCATCGAGCGCGCGGTGCTCCAGTGGCCGAGCGGCCGCGTCGAGGAGCACAAGAACCTGACGGCGGGTCGCGCCTATGAATGCGTGGAGGGGAAGGGGATCACTCCGCTGTCGAGCTTCTAACCGCAGAGTTGGCTGAGAATGCGCGGAGTTCGCAGAGAAAGCAGGAAGTGGCCTAGCCCATCAACATGCCACCGTTCACGTTGAGCACGTGTCCGGTGATATAGCTCGCCTCTTCTGAGGCCAGGAAGCGGACGGCGTGGGCGACGTCCGAGTCCGAGCCGGCGCGGCCCAGCGGGATCATCTTCAGCACCGTCTCCTTCAATTCCGCGGAGAGGCCGGCGGTCATGGCGGTCTCGATGTAGCCCGGGGCCACGGCGTTGACGGTGATGTTGCGCGAGGCCACCTCGCGCGCCACGGCCATGGTCAGCCCGACGAGGCCGGCCTTCGAGGCGGCGTAGTTCGCCTGTCCCGCCTGGCCCATCTGTCCGAAGATGCTGGTGATGTTGATGATGCGTCCCCAGCGCTGCTTGAGCATGGGGCCCATCACCTCGCGCGTGCACAGGAAGGCGGCGGTGAGGTTGGTGGAGAGGACGTCGTCCCAGTCGGCGCGCTTCATGCGCATCACCAGTTGGTCGCGGGTGATGCCGGCGTTGTTCACCAGGATGTCGAGCTTGCCGAAGTGCGCGATGGCCGCCTTCACGCCGGCCTTGATGTCATCTTCCTTGGCGACGTCCATGGGAAAGGCGGCAGCCTTGCCGCCGGCGGCGGTGATCTCAGCCACCAGGGCGTCGAGCTTGTCGCGGCTGCGGGCGGCAGCGGCAACAGCCGCGCCGCTGCGGGCAAGCTCCAGCGCGCAGGCCCGCCCTATGCCCTGCGAGGCTCCCGTCACCAGCGCTATCCGGCCTTCTATTCCCGGCATCTCCGTCTCCTGGGATTGAAGCCCGAGATTATACGCTGCGCGCCAGCGCTAGGCGTTCCGCTTGACATCCAACTGCACCAAGTGAAACGCTACGAGAGATCAAGGAGAGGATTTCAAAATGGCAAAGAAAAGCAGAGGCGGAAGAATGACGGCAGCGAAAAAGCGCGCCGCGAAGAAACCTGGTGGACGCGGGCCTGTCAAGAAGCGTGCAGCCGGTCGACGCATTAGCAAGACCTAGGAACGCGACCCTCACCTCCGCATCTGATGTGGGTGCATGGCCGGCAGGATGTCGGCGCTACCCGGCGCGCGCGTCCTTCCGAAAGAGGTAGCGGAGCCAGGGCGGCGCCACCAGCGTGGTGACGGCGGTCATAAACAGCACCACTGCATAGGCTTCCTGAGAGATGGTTTTCAGGCTGAGGCCGACGGCGGCGACGATCATTCCCACCTCGCCGCGCGGGGTCATGCCCACGCCTACGCGCAGGGCTTCGCTGCGTCCCTGGCCGAGGACGGGAAGGCCGCATCCCACCACCTTGGCGGCGATGGCCAGCAGCGAGAGGACCACGGCCGTGACCAGCACGCGGCCGGAGAAGACGTGCAGGTCGAGTTGCGCTCCCAGGGTGAAGAAGAAGAAGGGCGCCAGGAATTCGTTGAGGGCGTTGGCGCGCGGCTGCAGGTTCCATTCCGGGGAGAGCTCGGCGAAGGCCAGGCCGGCGAAGAAGGCGCCGATGATGGCCGCCATGCCGATCTCCTCCGCCGCCGCCGAGAGGCCCAGGCAAAGGCCGAGGGCGACGATGAGCGGTGCGTCGCGCAGCGACAGGCCTTCCACCCGCGGCTGCATGCGGCGGACCACGCGCGGCGCCACAAAGAGCATGAACAGGGCGAAGGCCAGGGACACCGCCGCCAGCGCGCCCAGTTGTACCCACTGGCCCGGGCCGGCCTGGGCGCGGCTCACGACCACCGCCAGCGCCAGCATTCCCAGGATGTCATCAAAGACGGCGGCACCCAGGATGACGCGGGCGGCGCGCGTCTCCAACGCCTGCAAGTCGCGCAGCACGCGCGCGGTGATGCCCACGCTGGTGGCCACCATGGCCGCAGCTACGAACAGCGCTTCCGGGCTGGAGGAGCCGCGCAGGCTCATGAATCCGAAGCCAAGCACGAAGGGGACGGTCACGCCCGCTGCGGCCACGGCCAGCGCTGTCCGTCCCACGCCGGTCAGCTCCTTGGGATGGATTTCCAGGCCGACGGTGAAGAGCAGAAAAATCGCGCCCAGCGCGGCCAGGGAGACCGTGGTCTCGCTGGGGCTCACGACCTTCAGCAGACCCGGGCCGAGCAGCACTCCGGCCAGCATCTCTCCCAGTACGGCGGGGAGCGAGAGACGCTCGAAGATCTCCCCCAGCAGCTTCGCCGAGACGAAGATGAGGAAGAGCTCCAGCAGGAGAGATTCGCCGCCGTGGGGCATGCAGAGTTTTTACTGCATGGGATGACGGACCGCCACAGGAATCGGCCGTCTGGTTCGATTCTCAATATCCCGAGCGCAGCGAGGGAGCCCTACCCTCAGGGATTGTGATGGGCAGGTAGGGATTCCTCGCCTTCGGCTCGGAATGTAATGTAAGGAGATAACAGGAGTCAGGCGGCGGGGCGCTTGGCCTCGGCGGGTGGCGTGGGATGAATGGCGCAGGCGGCGGAAAAGCGATGCCGACGCGCGGCAAACCAGCGATAGGCGCGC
>DASYVL010000071.1 GCA_035937135.1 Terriglobales bacterium | reverse complement strand
CGGGCTACCGCGCCCTGGTCGCGGAGCTCTCCTCCGATCTGCACGCCCGGGGGATGAAGCTCTACGTGGCGCTTCCGGCGCACAACGAGGATTACGACTACGCCTACGTTGCCGCCCGCGCCGACGGCGTCATCCTGATGGACTACGACCAGCACTATCCCGGCGGCCCCGCGGGCCCGGTGGCCGCCCAGAGCTGGTTCGCCGACAACCTGAAGATCGCCCTCAAGGTGATGCCGCGGGAGAAGATCATCGTCGCGGTGGGAAACTACGGCTACGAGTGGACCAGCGACCCGAACCATCTCCGGCAGGTCGCCAATGCCCAGACCGTCCCCGTGCAGCAGGCGTGGCTGACGGCGCGGGAGTCTGAGGCCAGTCCGGAGCTGGACGCGGACAGCCTGAATCCGCACTACGCCTATGTGGACGAATCCAGCGCCCGTCATGACGTCTGGTTCCTCGACGCTGTAACGGCGCTGAACCAGATGCGGGCGGCCCAGGCCCTGGGCATCAACACCTTTGCGCTCTGGCGCCTGGGCTCCGAAGACCGCTCTTTGTGGGCGGTGTGGGACGTGCCGGGCGAACCGGAAGCTCCAGCGAAGCTGAGGTCCGTTCCTCCCGGCCAGGACGTGGACATGGAGGGCCAGGGGGAGATCCTCAGGATCGATGCGCGGCCCAGTCCGGGCGAGCGCCAGATCACGGCCGATCCTTCCACCGGGCTGGTCACCGCGGAAACCTTCAGCGTGCTTCCCGAACCCTATCGAGTGATGCAGCACGGCGCCAAGAAGGAGCAGATCGCCATCAGCTTCGACGACGGGCCGGACCCGAACTACACCCCCAAGATCCTCGACATCCTGAAGGCAGAGCGGGTTCCGGCGACGTTCTTCCTTATCGGAGCGCAGGCGGAGCGCTACAGTGGTCTGACCCAGCGCATCTATCGCGAAGGCCACGAGATCGGCAACCACACCTTCTGGCATCCCGACATCAGCAACATCTCCCCCACCTACATGAAGCTGGAACTGAACCTCACCGAACGCTTCTTTGGCAGCGAGCTGGGAGTGAAGCCTCTCTTCTTCCGTGCGCCCTATTCCATCGATCAGGATCCGGAGACCGCCGATGAGGTCCGGCCCCTGGAGATGGTCCAGGACCTGGGCTACATCACGGTGGGCTCCAAGGTCGATCCCGGCGACTGGCAGAAGGATCCCCGCCCGACGGCCGAGGAGATCACGGCGACGGTGATGACCCGGCTCACGGATGTATCGCAGCCGGGCTGCACGGCCGAGCCCTGCGGCAACATCGTCCTTCTGCACGACGGCGGCGGCGACCGCAGCGAGACGGTGCGGGCGTTGCCCATGATCCTCCGCGAGCTGCGCGCACGCGGGTACACGCTGGTGCGCATCTCCGCCCTGCTGGACAAGACCTCCGCGGACGTCATGCCGCAGCTTGGCCCAAACGAGCGCTGGGCCGCGCGGCTCGACAGCTTCGGCTTCCTGCTCTACCGCCTGTTTCAGCAGGCGCTGATTTTTGTCTTCTTCGTCGGCGACACGCTGATGACCCTGCGGCTGCTGCTGGTGGGGGCGCTGGCCATCTTCGACCGCTTCCGCGCCCGGGCGCGGGAACACCAGGAGGCCGCCGGGTACGCCCCTCCCGTTGCCATCCTGGTCCCGGCGTTCAATGAAGAGAGGGTCATCGAGCGCACGGTACGCGCGGCGCTGGCCTCTGAGTACCCGCGCCTCCGTGTGATTGTGATTGATGATGGCTCTACCGACGCCACACTGGCCGTCGCCCGCAGGCTCTTCGCCAAGGAAATCGAGGCAGGACGCCTGCTCCTGCTCACGCAGGCGAATGCCGGAAAAGCCGAGGCTTTGAACCGCGGTCTGGCGCGGGTGGAGGAGAAAGTGTTCCTCGGCATCGACGCCGACACTGTGATCGCCCCCACGGCGGTGGCGCAACTGGTCCCACACTTCGCCGATTCCCGCGTGGCCGCCGTGGCCGGGAACACCAAAGTAGGGAACCGCGTGAATCTCTGGACCCGGTGGCAGGCCCTGGAATACATCACCAGCCAGAACTTCGAGCGGCGGGCGCTGAACGTGCTGAACGCGGTGAGCGTGGTGCCCGGGGCCATCGGCGCCTGGCGGACTGCGGCGGTGCGCGCCGCGGGCGGCTTCCATCCCGATACCGTCGCCGAGGACGCCGACCTTACCATGTCGCTGCTGGAAGGCGGCCACCGCGTGAATTACGACGACCGCGCCCTGGCCTACACCGAGGCCCCGACCAGCGCCGGCAGCCTCATGAGCCAGCGCTTCCGCTGGTCGTTCGGCATCCTGCAAGCGGTGTGGAAGCGCCGCGGCGCCTTCGCGCGCCGGGGAGCGCTGGGCTGGATCGCCCTGCCCAACATCTTCATCTTCCAGATTCTGCTGCCGCTGACCGCGCCCTTCATCGACCTGATGTTCCTGGTGGCCGGGCTGGTCTACCTGGTGGACCGCTACTTCCATCCCGACTCCGCCGATCCCGCCAACTTCCTGCGCCTGGCGGTGTTCTTCGCGGTGTTTTTGATTGTGGATTTCCTCGCGTCGCTGCTGGCCTTCGCGCTGGAGCGGCGGGATGCCGCCTCCCAGCGGGACTTCTGGCTGCTGGCGCACGTGTGGCTGCAGCGCTTCGCTTACCGGCAGATCTTCTCCGTGGTGCTGTTCAAGACGGTGAAGCGCGCCATCGACGGCCGACAATTCTCCTGGGAGAAGATGGAGCGCACCGCGGCGCTCCCTCATGGTCGTCCCGTCTGATTCTCCGCCGAATGCTAAAATGAATGTTTGCGCAGCAACGCGCCGCGCGCTCAGGTGGCGCCGAAAGGACTCTGGAATGGCCACGGTGGAAGCTCCTGCCCGCGTTCCGACCCGCCTCCCGCAAGGGGAGTTTCGCAATGAGCCGCTGATCGATTTTTCCCGCGACGAAGCCGCGGCCCGCGCCATGCGCGCCGCCATCGAGAAAGTCCGCTCGGAGCTGGGCCGCGAGTACGACCTGGTGATCGGCGGCCAACGGAGCCGCACTTCAGGGAAGATCCAGTCCATCAACCCGGCGCGGCCCTCGCAGGTGGTGGGCATCCACCAGAAGGCGGGGGCGGAGCACGCCGCCCCGGCGGTAGAGACGGCGCTGGCCGCCTTCGAAAGCTGGAAGCGGACGCCGGCGGAGGAGCGCGCCGGGCTGGTGTTGCGCGCCGGCGACCTGCTGCGCGAGCGCAAGTTCGAGTTCGAGGCCTGGCTGGTCTTCGAGGTGGGAAAGAACTGGGCGGAGGCCGACGGCGACATCGCCGAGACCATCGACTTCTGCGAGTTCTACGCCCGCGAGGCGCTGCGCCTTTCGCGCGTGGAGACGCCGGTGCAGCTCCCGGGAGAGCGCGATCTGTTGCGCTACATCCCGCTGGGCGTGGGCGCGGTGATCCCGCCGTGGAATTTTCCCGCCGCCATCATGGCGGGGATGACCCTAGCCTCCATCGTTTGCGGCAACACGGTGGTGCTGAAGCCTTCGAGCGACTCGCCCACCATCGCCGCCAAATTCTTCGAGCTGCTGCAGGAGGCGGGCCTGCCCGACGGCGTGGTGAACTTCTGCCCCGGCTCCGGCACCACCTTCGGCAACGCCATCGTGGAGCACCCCAAGACGCGCTACGTGGCTTTCACCGGGTCGAAGGAAGTGGGGCTCGACATCCACGCCCGGGCGGCGCAACCACGCCCCGGGCAGATCTGGATCAAGCGCACCGTTCTGGAGATGGGCGGCAAGGATTCCATCGTGGTGGACGCCGACGCCAACCTGGACGCCGCGGTCGAGGGCGTGACCCTGGCCGCTTTCGGATTCCAAGGACAGAAGTGCTCGGCCTGCTCGCGCGCCATTGTGGACGAGCGCATCTACGACCTCTTCCTCGAGCGTCTGAAGGCACGAGTGGAGAAGATTTCCGTCGGCGATCCCACGGAGAACCACTTCATGGGCCCGGTGATCAACGAGGGCGCCATGAAGTCCATCCAGGAGTACATCGCAGTGGGCAAGAAGGAAGGACGCCTGGTCACCGGCGGCGGCGCGGCGCCGGCCGCGGGCGAGGGCTACTACCTCCAGCCCACGGTCATCGCCGACGTCCCTCCAGGGGCGCGGCTCTCGCAGGAGGAGGTCTTCGGTCCAGTGCTGGCCGTGATCAAGGCCAAGAATTTCGATGACGCCCTGACCATCGCCAACAACACCGAGTTCGGGTTGACGGGGGCGGTGTACACGGCGTCGCCGGAAAAGATCGAGCGCGCCAAGCGCGACTTCCACGTGGGCAACCTCTACATCAACCGCAAGTGCACGGGAGCCATGGTGGGCGCGCATCCCTTCGGCGGCTTCAACATGTCGGGCACCGACTCCAAGGCCGGCGGCCCCGACTACCTCTACCTGTTCTCGCAGGCTAAATCGATTGGGGAGAAGGTCAGCTAGGGTCGAGCCGGGTTCGCTGCGGTGGTGACCGCCGTCGCGGCTTCCGCCAGGATGCGGTGGTGGATGGTGAACAGCGCCAGCTCCAGGCGGTCGGAGACTCCTACCTTGTCGTACACGTTGCGCAGATAGTTCTTGATGACCTGTTCGGTGGTGCCCAGGCGGGTGGCGATCTCCTTGTTCTTGTAGCCCTGCACGATCAGCGCCACAATGCTCAGCTCGCGCGGGGTGAGCCGGTCGCGGACGCGCGCGCCTACCTGGTCGCTTTCCGAGGCTTCGGCGAGCGAGCGCACGTCCTGCACCCAGGTCTCCCCCTTGGCCACCTTGCGCACGCAGTCCACCAGCGCGCTCCCGGTGACGCTGCGAAACACCACGCCTCCGACTCCGTCCTTCAGATACTTGTCGGGGTCCTCGCCGTTCTCCGCCACCAGCACCACGTGAGTCTTCTGTTGCTTGGCGGCCGAGAGCACGGTGTCCAGGGCGGGGACCAAAGCCGGCGAGAGGATGAGTACGCTGGCGCGGAAGCGTTCGAGGGCCATCTGCATCTGTTCGCCGGTTTGCGCCTGGGCGACGATGCGCACGTCGTCCTCCACGGCCAGCACCTTGGCGGCGCCGGCGCGGAAGATGGCCTGATTGTCCGCCAGTATCACCTTCAACATCGCGCTACAGTTCCTGGGTTCACGGCTTCCGCACGAACCTGTACTGGTCGATGATGCAGGCCAGTCCCTTCCATCGCTGCTGCTTCTTCTTCCGTTTCTTGGGGGACGCCGGGGCCGCTTCGGCGCGCACCACCCGCCCGCTGCAATGCAGCTCCACATCTTTGCGCGTTCCCAGGGCCTGGTGGGGAAGGGTGATGGCGAACTCGATGGTGGATCCGATCTCGAAGTCGGCGGCGGCGGAAAAATACGCACCGCCCGCGCTCACGTCCGTAGTGGAGCCCTTGTGTTTCCGGGAGGACTTGTGTTTGCGAATGGTGATGGGCAGGCGCAACGGGAAGCGCTTGCCGGTTCTGGCCTCGGTCACAGGATTCTGCTCTCCCGGCGGTCCCCACGCCCCGCCGCGACTGAAGGGATGAAGGTGCGAACTCCGGGTTTATACCACGAAGGACAGCGGCACACTAGCAGGGGGCGCGGCTCAGAAGGCTCCGCCGCCGCCACCGCCGAAGCCGCCGCCGGAAAAGCCGCCGCCGCTGAACCCGCCGCCGCTGGAGAAGCCGGAGCCCGAAGAACTGGCCCGCGGCACCGAAACGAACGCCGACTGCGCCTGACTGGTCATGCTGGTCAGGCCGTTGGTGAACATCCAGGGGCTGAACATGCCGCCGCCGCTGGACTGGTACCAGTTGGGCGGGTCCTTCACGATGCCTTCGAAGGCGTGCGCCCACTGGTGCTCCACTCCCAGGGCCATGGCGAAGGGCAGATACTTCTCGAAGGTATCGGGCGGCATGCGCTTCAGGCGATCGGCATCCACCCGCTGCATGAACTCCTGGAAGCCGCGCACCGCGGTGAAAGTGCGGACGCCGTAGAAGGTCTTGCAGGTCATCTTCCGGCCGAACAGGTACACGACCAGCCCCGCGGCCGCCACGGCAACGAAGCCGGTGAGCCCGGAGTCAAAAACCGACATCAGGCCCATCCAGTGCAGGACCACGAACAGCACAACGATGAGCGCGATGCTTCCCAGCCGGTATTTCTGCGCCGCATCCGGGTCCGTGCGATACATGCCCTTGTTCTTGAGGGCGTGCAGGATGTCGTGCTTGAGGATGGGGATGGCGGTATAGAACTTGTTCCTGAGATCCGACAGCTTGGTCTGCTGGCCTCCCGCGAAGACGTTCTCCAGCATCACGCGCTCGTGCGGGGCGAGTTCCTGCCACTGGGTCATGGGCTTCAGCAGATGAAAGACGTAGTCCTTGCTGTGGAAGAGGGAGAGCATGCCCTCGTCCTTGATCTCTTCGATCCTGACGTAGCCGCGCACCGCCAGGTCCACGAGCGTGGAGGTGATATCGCGGGGATCGACGCTGTCATCGATCAGCGTCCCCATTTCGGCGGGCGTCATGTTCGCCGGAGGCTCATAGATGGGCGCCACCGAAATCCCGGGATCGGGGTCGCGGCCCTTGTACCACCACAGCGGAAACATCACCGCCAGTGCCGCCAGCGGCAACAACACGATGGAGTTGCCGGCCAGGAACCAGCCGATGCGCGTCAGGATCCCCGGGGCCCGCAGGATGCCGGGCGGGACATAGACGTCAATGGTGAGTCCGCCGCGCAGGGGAAGGGGACTGGTGGTCTCGAACTGGGCATTGGCGCCGTTGACGGTGGCCGTGGCTTCGTGCGAGGTGTCGCCGTAGGCTCCGGTGAAGGCCTGCGCGCGCAGGCTGCCGGCGGCCTGCGCCGGGAAGATGACGAAGGCCGAGGCGTGGTCGATGGGAACCGGCCAGTCGTTGCCGGTGACGTTCCAGTAGAACTCGTCGTGGTCTTCGAAGTGGCGGATGCCGTTGGAGACGTGGTAGGTGATCTCCACCGTGCGGGTGGTGTCATCCGCGTCCGGGACGTAGATCTTCAGTTTGCGATAGCCGTCTTCGACGCGGCTCTCGTACTCGAGGGGGTGGCCCTCGCCGTCGACCACGCGGGTGACCTTGAGCAGGAGCTTGTAGTTGCTGCCGCCCGGGCCAGGGTAGTCCACCGGGATGTCGCGGTAGATCCCGTTCCAGTGTCCGACAAAGACCAAGGTGATGCGCTCGGTAATGACGGCGCTGGAGTCCTCGTCCACCAGCACCTGGCTGCTGAAGTTGGCGATGCGCCAACTGCGCGCCGCAGCGGGAAGGGAGGCCGCGAGAACAAGCAGCAGAAGGGCGAGGCCGGATGGGAACCGGCTCCTCCGGCCCGCGACTGGGGACTTCCAGGACATCAGATCAGAACTTCACCGCCGGGGCCTCGCGCTCTGCGGCCGCGTCCAACTCGAAGAACGCACGCGGCTGGAAGCCGAACATGCCGGCTACCAGGTTCTTGGGAAAGACCTGGATGCTGGTGTTCAGGTCGCGCACCACGGCGTTGTAGTAGCGGCGCGCGTTCTGCAGGTTGTCCTCGATCTCGGCCAGCGACTTCTGCAGGGAACTGAAATTCTCCGAAGCCCGCAGTTGCGGATAATTCTCCGCCACCGCGAACAGGCTCTTGAGCGCCATGGTCAGTTGGCCCTCGGCCTGGGCCCGCTCCGCCGGCCCCGTGGCCTGCATGGCCATGGAGCGGTACTTGGTGACGTTTTCGAAAGTGCTCTTTTCGTGGCCGGCGTACCCTTTCACCGTCTCCACCAGGTTCGGGATCAGGTCGTGGCGGCGCTTGAGCTGGACGTCAATGTCGGACCAGGCGGAATCCGCCCGCACCCGCAGCCCCACCAGGCTGTTGTACATCACCCCCAGGAAGGCCAGCCCACCCACAATCAGCAGGAGAATCACTAAACCGAACGCCATCTCTCCTCCAGATTCCGCTTTTGGAACGCGCGCAACGTATCATATCGTCCCCGGCCATGCAACGCCCGGGGAATGTAGCATTCCTCATGTGGCTTGCTTCGCTCGCCCGGGAACAGGGTAGAATCGGCTGGATTCCTCAAGCGGAGCATCGGGGCCGTGCAGTTTTCGCCGTAAAGACCCGGCGCTAGTGTGTGAGGGTCACGTCCACGGTCAGCTTCCCGCCCTTCTCCACATCCACGACCTTCTTGACGGGCTTGTAGCCTTCCAGTGTCAGGCTGATCTCGTAGCTTCCCGGGCTGAGAAAGAACTCGACCGGAGTGGTCTTCTTCACCGGCTGCCCGTTGACCAGCACCTGCGCGCCCTTGGGGTTGGTGCGCACTGCGACCCGGCCTGAGTTCTCCTGCGCGCCGCCGAAGATGCTCCCAAACTTGCCCACGGTCTTGATGTTCTCGGTGCTGCCGGTCAACTTCAGGGTGGGGCTGAACTGCGCTGCTTGGCCGGGTACGGTCTCCAGCGTTCCGGAGGCATCGAGGTAGCCTGGTTTGCGCACCGCAACCGTGTGGCTGCCCTTGGCCACGACGATCTGTGCCGGCGTGACCTTGCCGGTGTCCCTGCCATCGAGGATGACGTTGGCGCCCGCGGGCGTGCTGTTCACGGAGATGGTGGCGGCAAGCTCGGCCATGGGCACAGCCAGGATCGCGTTCTGGCCGGCTGCGACCTGGGCCGTCCGGCTCACACCCGTGTGCCCCGGCTTGCTGAAGCTGACCGTGTGACCTCCAACGGCCAAACCGGTGACGGTGAACGGCGTGACCCACCCCGGCTCATGCCGGCCGTCGATCTGCACCTCTGCGCCCTGGGGGGAAGAGTCGAGGCTCAGGCCGCCGGTGGCTGCAGGAGCTTCCACCGGCGCGGCCGCGGCGCGTACAGGTTTCGCCTTCGCCTTGGCGGGCCCGGCCGGCGTGGGCAGAGGGAGTGGCGGGGCAGCGGGCGCCACCGTGGTCTGGGAAGAAGGTGGAACAGCGGCGCCGGTCGCCGTCCCATGTTTTGCGGGGGTCAGCAGCCAGAACGCTCCCACGACGATGACTATGAAGAGCAGCGCTATC
>DASYVL010000070.1 GCA_035937135.1 Terriglobales bacterium | reverse complement strand
AAGCTCTCGTCGGTTCATGGCCGGAAACGATAGCGCAGATGAGGGGCCAGTGGCTAGTAGCACATGACAGTAAGCAGGCTCCACAGCGCAACCCTCATACTCGGGCTGCACATCTAATAGACTAAAATCCGCGAAGTGCGGGAAGGAGGATCCTGTGATAAGAGGACAGAATGCAGGAAGAGCTGTAAAGGTGTTGGCGACCGCGGTGGTGGCTGTGCTTCTGTTGTTTGTAGGAGTGCCGAGCGCGAGTGCGAAGAACGACTACAAAGGAGCATGCCGGCAACGCGTTGAGAGGGCGGAGTTCCAGCTCGATAAGGCCATTCGCCAGCACGGCGTCAACAGCCGACAGGTGGCGAGCAGGCGGAGCACGCTGCGCGCGGAGCGCGAGCGCTGCTGGAGCCGCGCTCATTCCTGGTGGGATGGCCGCTCACAGAGTTGGCATAACGACCGTGACTGGGAGAGCAACGATAACTCTCGCGATCACGACCATCACTAAACCCAGCCTCGTTGGCTGAGTTCTCCAACTCAAAGGTCCCCGTTCAAGCGCGGGGACCTTTTTAGTGCCGTGCGGCTGCTCAGGAGCCCGGAGGCGCAGGCTCGACGTCCACGACCTTGTCTTGCTCCAAGGTCACCACCAGCGGCTTGCCGCCGTTGGGAAAAGTCAGGACCCGGGTGGAACCCTGCCCGCCGCCGTGGAGATATCCGGTGCCCAGGGAGAACGTGACCTGCAGCTCGTTCATGCCCTTGTGAATCTGGTGCTGGTCGACAGCCTGCCAGACCTCCGCCGGCCAGTGCCGGTAGAGCTGGTGCGGGTCCTGGAGGTAGAGCATGTCGTCGATGAAGAGCGTGTAGTTCTCGCCGGTCATAGCGCCCACGGAGAAGGCGTAGGACTTCCCTTCCTTCTCGAAGACCACCATGATCTGGGGCTGGCCGGGAGCCAAGGGCGAGGACAAGCGGATGACGTCCTTCACCTCGAGGCGCTGGATGGGCCCCAGCAGCCCCGCCTCCTGCCGGAAGTCGCAGTGGAGGCGCGCCGGCTCGCAAGGAAAATAGGCGGAGCGGTAACCCGCCCGCACCCACACCGGGCGTCCCACCAGCTTCTGCGCCGACCTCAGGTCGTAGGCGTAGAGCTTATGGGGAACAACGTAGTAGTCCGGGTTCAGGGGCTGCTCGGGCGGTCTTTCCGCGGTCGCGCTCTTCTCGGTGTAGCGCTGGTAGAAAATGATGGCGACGCGGATGGCGGCGATGGCCAAGGCTATGGCCATCACGATCTGGATCCGTTGACGGGTCTCGGGCGTCAAGGGGTTCTACGAAACGGGAATCCAGCGAACCACGGAAAAAGAAATGGCTCCTCAGGTAGGACTCGAACTTGAGGCGTCTTGCGGGCGTCCGAGCCCGCAGCCGAAATCCTGAGCGGAGCGAAGGACCTCAGAAACCGACACCCCCCAGAAAAGAAATGGCTCCTCAGGTAGGACTCGAACCTACAACCCTCCGGTTAACAGCCGGATGCTCTGCCATTGAGCTACTGAGGAGTGTGGTCGCAGAAACGCACCCAAGCGGGCACGTCTCCTTCTTTTTATAACACGGTCCTGGGGCAGTTGTCAGGCGTCGGCCATTGCTATGGTACGCTTTTGGGTTCGCGAGGTGAGCTTATGCGAGGAGTGGCCCGGTTGCTCTGGATCCTGGGAGTGGTGGTGGGGATGGCGGCGGTTACGCTGGCACAGCAGAACAGCGGAAATGACGGTGGCGCGGGAACGTCCGCGACGTCGGCGGAGACGAACCCTGCCGGCCCACCGCCGGCCAAGGTCGGGGCGGTCGAGGACACGCTGAACGGGCACAAGATCGCCGACCCCTACCGCTGGCTGGAGAATCGGGACGATCCCGACGCCCAGGCCTGGGTGTCGAAAGAACTGGCGTACACGCGCAGCCTGCTCGACCCGCTGCCGGGACGCGACCAGATTCACGCGCGCCTGGAGCAGTTGCTGACCATCGGCACCATCAACACGCCGCAAATTGCCGGGCCGTACTACCTCTACACGCGGCGCGAGGGCCATCAGAACCAGCCGGTGCTGTACGTGCGCCGCGGCGTCCATGGAAAGGACCGGGCGCTGCTGGACGTGAACGCGATGGCGGCGGACGGCACGGTGGCGCTCGACTGGTGGTTTCCGTCGCGCGACGGCAAGTACGTGGCCTACGGGACGTCGCCCTCGGGCTCGGAGATCAGTACGCTGCACGTGCTGGAGACGGCGACCGGGAAGCTGCTGCCGGACGAGATCCCGCAGACGCGCGCCGCCAGCCTCGACTGGAAGCTGGACGGCTCCGGCTTCTACTACACCCGCTATCCCAAGAAGGGCGAGGTAGCGGCGGGCGAGGAAATGTACAACCGGCACGTCTTCTATCACGTGCTGGGGAGCAAGCCGGAGGGCGACCCGCTCATCTTCGGCAAGGGACGCGATCCGCAGGAGTGGCCGGGAGTCGGGCTTTCGAACGACGGCCGCTGGCTGATGGTCGCCGCCTACCAGGGCTGGACCAAGAGTGAGTTGTTCGTCCGCGAGGCGACGAGCGAGGGCGACTTCACGCCGCTGACCGAGGGCAAGAACTTCATCTACAACGCGGAGATCTATAACGGCGACATCTACATCATGACCAACGAGGACGCGCCGCGGTACCGCGTGTTCAAAGTGGCGGCGGCGAATCCCGCGCGCGCCAACTGGAAGGAGATCATTCCCCAGAGCGACGCGGTGCTGACCAGCACCAAGATCATCGGCGGGCAGCTGTTCGCGGAGTACGAAAAGAACGCCAGCTCGCAACTGAGACTCTTCACCACCGGCGGCAAGTTCCTGAAGGACGTCAACCTGCCCACCATCGGCACCATCATCGGCCTGGGCGGCGAGTGGAACAGCAAGGAAGCCTTCTACGGCTTCCAGTCCTACACCGTGCCTCCGACCATCTACCACTACCCGCTGGCCACGGGGGTGTCCTCGCAGTGGGCCAAGGTGGCGGCGCCCTCGGTGGACTCCGCCGCTTACCAGGTAAAGCAGATGTGGTTCCTCTCCAAGGACGGCACCAAGGTCCCGATGTTCGTGGTGGCCAAGCGCGGCCTGGTACTCAACGGTCAGAATCCGACGCTGCTGACCGGATACGGAGGATTCAACATCAGTTCTACTCCCGCCTTCCGCCGCGGCGTGTATCTGTGGCTGGAGCACGGCGGAGTGTTCGCGGAAGCCAACATGCGCGGAGGCAGCGAGTTCGGCGAGGACTGGCACCGCGCCGGCATGCTGGGCAACAAGCAGAACGTCTTCGACGACTTCATCGCCGCCGCCGAGTTCCTCATCTCGCAGAAGTACACGGACAAGGAGCACCTGGCCATCCAGGGAGGCTCGAATGGCGGGCTGCTGATGGGCGCGGCTTTCACCCAGCGGCCGGACCTGTTCCGCGCTGTGGTATGCCAGGTGCCGCTGCTCGACATGCTGCGCTACCAGAACTTCCAGATCGCCAAGCTGTGGATCCCGGAATACGGCTCGGCGGACGATGCCAAGCAGTTCGAGTGGCTCTACGCTTACTCGCCCTACCACCACGTGAAGGAGGGGCAGAGTTATCCCGCCATCCTGTTCATGACCGCGGACACGGACACGCGGGTGGATCCGATGCACGCCAAGAAGATGGCGGCGCTGATGCAGGCGCGGGCGGCGAACGGCAGCGATGCCAAGCGTCCCATCCTGCTGCGCATCGAGCCCAAGGCGGGACACGGCGCGGGCAAGCCCATCGCCAAGATCATAGGGGAGAACACCGACATCTATTCATTCCTGTTCTGGCAGTTGGGGGTGAAGCCGTAGGCGGCGCCGGAGCTCGGGCCTGCGCCGGGGTGGCTGGCAGGCGGCCCGCTTCGGCCATATCTGCTTGTTACGCTTGACTTTGCCGCACTACCGCGATATTTTTCCGATGCCTCCAGGAATGCGACCCGGCAGAGAGAAAGGCTTTCCCAATGCAGCGGCTGATCACCTTCACCACCGACTTCGGCGAGAGCGACCACTACGTGGGCGCGATGAAGGGGGTGATCCTGACCATCAACCCGGCGGCGCAGCTCGTGGACATCTGCAACTCAGTGCACTCCTACGACGTGCTGGACGGGGCCCTGACCATCGCCCAGGCCTATCGCTACTTCCCGACGGACACCGTCCACCTGGTGATTGTGGACCCGGGGGTAGGGAGTTCCAGGCGGCCGCTGCTGGTCACGGCTGAGAAACATGTCTTTCTGGCGCCGGACAACGGCGTGCTGTCGCTGGTGTATGAGCAGGAGGAGCGGCTCTCGGTGCGACACATCACCGCCGACCATTACTTCCTGCAGCCCACGAGCAACACCTTCCAGGGCCGCGACCTGTTCGCCGCGGTGGCGGGATGGCTGAGCAAGGGGGTCGAGGTCTCGAAGTTCGGCGAGGAGATCGACGACTTTGTGCGCTTTGCCGCGCCCAAGCCCAAACCCATCAATGACAATCTGATGAAGGGCGTGGTGCTCAAGGTAGACAAGTTCGGCAACCTCATCACCAACTTCACGCCCAGAGACCTTCCCCGGCTGTTCGACCCGCCGACGCCGCCGGCGTTCAAGGTGCTGATCGGCAAGAGCGAGGTCACGCGCCTGCGCACGGCCTACGCCGACGGCGCCGCCGGCGAGGTGTTCGCCATCCTGGGCAGCATGGGATTCTTGGAGATCGCCACGCACCGCGGCCAAGCGTCGCGTGTGCTGGGCGTCGACAAGGGCTCGGACGTGGGCGTGCTCTTCGAGGAAGCCGCGCCTGCGGAAGCGGCGGGATAACCTGCGCGGGCGTGTCGCCCGCATCCACACAACACTTATGGGTTCTTGGGCTTGGGGCGGGCGTAGCGGTCCATCTCCGAGGTCCACTTGAGGAAGCGCGCGAGTTGAGTCCGCTCGCGCCACATGAATCCCCAGAACTCCAGGAAGCCGATCTTGTTCATCTTGAGGCCGGCATAGGTCTCAATGCGCCATTTGAGGTAGGGGCTGCGCCACGGAGCCAGGCGGTGTCCGCGGGTCGAGTTCCACAGGAAGCGGAGGATGTAGTTCATCAGTATTTGTAATTGGTGATTGGTGATTGGTGATTTCTAAATGCCGAAGCGGCGCTGCCTTCGCCTGGCAAATCACAAATTACAAGTCCAACATCACAAATCCAATATACTCGAAGCCATGAGTGACGCGGGCAATCGTCAGGCGGCGGAAGACCACTACTACAGCGCGCTCGACCTCTACGCCGAAGGCCGCCACCAGGAGGCCATCGAGCAGTACAAGAAGGCCATCGAGCTCGACCCCTCCTTCACCGACGCCATGCACGGGCTGGCCCGCGCCTATCAGGACCTGAACCGCCTGGACGAAGCCATCGAGGTTGCCCAGAAGATCTCCACCCTCGACCCCAACGACACCCTGGCCCACACCAGCCTCTCCATCCTGTACCAGAAGAAAGGGATGGTCCCGGAGGCGGAGGAAGAGGCGAACAAGGCGCGCATCCTGGGGTGGAAGCAGCAGCTAAAGCAGAAGGAGTAACAGGTTTGCTGTTAATGGGTTACGGTCAACGGTTCACCCTTCTCTAGATTTCGTACTTCTTCACCAGATGCCGGAATGAGCGGTAGGAGAGCTTGAGCAGCTCGGCGGCGCGGGTCTGGACGCCCTCGGACTGGCGCAGCGCCGACTCGAGCAGCGAGCGCTCGATGGAGGCCACGTAGCCCTCCATATCGAGGCCGTCGGCGGGAATGGCGGCGGGCGCCGGCCCTCCAGCCGTCCGCGCCTTCGACCGCTCGACCGGCAGCTCCACGTGCAACTGGTCGGAGGTCTCGAGGGCCACGGCGCGCTCCACCGTGTTCTCCAGTTGGCGGACGTTTCCCGGCCAGTCGTAGTCGCGCAGCGCTTCGAGCGACTGCGGCGTGACGCGCACGATGCTCTTCCCCGCCGCGGGCGCGTACTTCTTGAGGAAGTGGAGGACCAGCAGGGGAATGTCCTCGCGGCGCTCGCGCAGCGGCGGGACCACGATGGGAATGACGCTCAGCCGGTAGTAGAGGTCCTCGCGAAAGCCGCCGGAGGCGACCAGTTCGTCCAGGTCCTTGTTGGTGGCGGAGATGACGCGCACGTCCACCGAAATCTCCTGGGTTCCTCCCACCGGGCGCAGGCTGCGCTCCTGGAGCACCCGCAGCAGCTTGACCTGCATGGCGGGCGTGGTCTCGCTGATCTCGTCGAGGAAGAGGGTGCCGCCGTTGGCCGCCTCGAACAGGCCGCTCTTGTTCTGGCCGGCGCCGGTGAAAGCGCCCTTCACGTAACCGAAGAGCTCGCTCTCCAGCAGGGTCTCGGGGAAGGCGCCGCAGTTGACGGAGACGAAGGGCTCGGCGGCGCGGGGCGAGCAGGCGTGAACGGCGCGGGCCACCAGCTCCTTGCCCGTCCCGCTCTCGCCCTTGATGACGATGGTCGAGCCGGTGGAGGCGACGGTGCGGATGGTCTCCTTCAGCTTCTGCATGGGCGGACTGGTGCCGATGAAGTTCTCCAGCGTGTTGCGGCTGGCGGCGTCGCGCCGGAAGGCGAAGTTCTGTTGCCGCAGGGTGATCTTCTCCGCGGCCAGGCCGATGGCGGCCTTCACGTCCTCGAGCAGGGCGGGGCCTTTGCGAATGAAGTGGAAGGCGCCGGCATTGAGCGCCTGGATGGGGGTTTCTGAATCGTCGAGGGCGGTGATGAGCAGCACCAGAGAGTCCGGGGAGATGAGCCGGGCGTGGCGCAGCACCTCCAAGCCGTCGACGGAGGGCATGCGGACGTCGGTGACGATGATGTCGTAGAGGGCGCCGTCGATCTTGCGCTTGGCAGCGGCGCCGGAATTGACCGTCTCCACCCGGTGCCCCCCCTTGCGCAGGGCCAGGTCGAGCATCTCGCAGATGGAGCGCTCGTCGTCGCAGAGCAGGATATTAGCCATGGCCCGCCTTGGCCACGGCGGCTGCGGCGGGCTCAGCCTCCGCCGGCGGTGCGGCTCGCTTCAGTTCCAGGGTGAACTCTGCGCCCTCGCCCGGCGCCGAGCGCGCCCAGATCCTGCCGTCGTGGGCCTGCACGATCTGGTACACGATGGCCAGCCCCAGCCCGGTCCCGCCGTCGAACTGGGTCTGGAAGGGCTCGAAGATCTTGTCCATCTGCTCCGAAGCCAGCCCGTGCCCGGTATCGGCGAAGCTGATCTGCCAGTTGTCGCCGTCGCCGCGCAGCGAGACGGTGAGCCGCCCGCCTTCGGGCATGGCTTGCAGCGCGTTCTCGCAGATGTTCCAGAACACTTGCTTCATCCGGTCGCCATCCACCAGCGAGAAGGCCGGGCCCGGCTCCAGCCGGCGCACCACCTCGACCGGCGCCTTGCGGGGCCGGTTCTCCAGCAGGGTGAGGGTGTCTTCGAGCAGCGGCAGCAGGTCCAGGCACGTGAACTCCAGCCTCTTCTCGCGCGAATAGGTGAGGAAGTCGGAGATGATGGTGTTGAGCCGCTGCGACTCGCGAGTGACGATCTCCACCATGGTGCGCTGCTCGTCGTTGAGGGTGGAGATCTCGGAGAGCAGCTTGACCGAGCCGGCGATGGAGGAGAGCGGGTTGCGGATCTCGTGGGCGATGCCCGCCGCCATGCGGCCGACCGCGGAAAGCCGGTCGCGCATGCGCACCTCGCGCTCCAGCCTCCGGATCTCGGTCAGGTCGGAGAAGGCGTAGACGTAGCCCAGGATGCCGCGCTCGGGGACGGTCAGCGGCGAGGCGGTGATGCTGAAGGTCTTCTCCTTGCCCGAGGGAGTGAGGGAGCGGACCTCGCCCTGGATGGAAGAGGAGGAGACGTCGGGCAGGCGATCGAGAAAGAGCTTGGAGACCGGCTGCCCCAGCGCCTGGCGGCCGCGACGCTCGAGCAGCGCCTGCCCGGGCGCGTTCAACAGCGTGACCCGTCCTTCCAGGTCGGTGGTAATGACGCCGCCGCGCATGGAGTTGATGATGTTCTCGTGCAGGGCCTCCAGCTTCTCCAGGGCGCCGCTCTTATCCTGGAGCTGCACATCCACCTGACGCAGCTTGGTGGTCAGACTGCTGGAAAGGTAGGCCACGGCCATGAAGGCGAAGAGGTTGATGAAGATGATGGCCTGCAACGACTTGGGGTCCGGCCGGGTGGTGGCGTAGGAGTGGATGACGTCGAAGTAGGCCAGCTCCAGGGTGGCGCCGAACAGGATGAAGGAGAGCGCCGCCACCAGGTAGGCCCAGGCGCGGGAGAGCACGATGCTGGCGATAATGATGACCAGCGGATAGAGGAAGTTGAAGGGAGTGTCGCTGCCGCCGGCAAGATAGACGATGGCGGTGACGAAAACCAGGTCGGCCAGGATCTGCAGCCGCGACTGAATGAGGTAGTCGTCCCAGATAGAGAGCAGCAGGGCGTAGAAGACCGAGATCGTGTACCAGAGCACGATCACGCTGACGAAGCCGAACTCGCTGATGTTGTTGGTCGTAAGCCGGATGATGGCCAGGCCGATGCCCAGGAGGAAGGTGATGACGATGATGCGCACCTTCACCAGCCAGGTGAGCCAGGTACGCTCGTTGAACTGAGATCCGATTCGTGCGTTCATGGGCTCGGCTCTGCGCGGCAGGATCCGGCGAGACACCCCGCCTGGGGACGCTGCGCTCCGGAGGTTGCGGCTCCGCGCCTACCCTGCCAGTTTGCCGATCATGGCGAACAGCGGCATATACAGGGAGATGACGATGCCACCGACGGCCACGCCCAGGAAGCCGATCATAATGGGCTCCAGCAGGGTCAGCATGTCCTTGGTGGCGGTGTCCACCTCTTCTTCGTAGAAGTCCGCGATCTTCGACAGCATGGCGTCCATGGCGCCGGTGGCCTCACCCACGCCGATCATCTGGGTCACCATGTTGGGGAACACGCCGCTTTCCTTCAGCGGGTCCACGATGGTGCGGCCTTCCTCGATGGCTTTGCGCACCTTCATCAGCGCCTCTTCCAGGACGGCGTTGCCCGAGGTGCGGGCGGTGATGGATAGGCCCTCCAGGATGGGCACGCCCGAGGTGATCAGGGTGCCCAGCGTCCGGGTGAAGCGCGCCACCGCGATCTTGCGCAGCAACATACCCATCACCGGGATGTTCAGCAGCATCTTGTCAAAGAGGTAGCGGCCCCTGCGCGTCTTGAGGACCTGTCTGAATCCCCAAACGAAGGCTATGGTGCCCGGGATCCACACAAACCAAAGCTTGAAGACGAAGAATCCCAGCGCATTACTGGTGCCCATGACGATGCGGGTGGGCAGCGGCAGGTCCACGCCCAAGCCGGCGAACAGGTTGGCGAAGATGGGAACCACGAAGATCATCAGCCCTCCCACCACGACGAGGGCGATGGAGATGACCGAGACCGGGTAGATGAGCGCCGACTTCACCGCGCCTCTCAGCCTCACGGCCTTTTCCACGTATCCGGCCAGGCGCTGCAGGATGACGTCCAAAATACCGCCGGTCTCGCCCGCCTCGATCATGTTGGTGGTGAGTTCGTCGAAGATCTTGGGATAGCCCTTCATGGCGTTGGCCAGAGTGGCGCCGCCTTCCACCGTGGTCCGCACGCCGGTCAGGCACTTCTGGAAGGTGGGGTTCTCCTGATTGGCGGCCATGATCTCCAGGCACTGTACCAGGGGAAGTCCGGCGTCGATCATCACCGAGAACTGGCGGAAGAAGATGGCGAGGTCCTTGGTGGCGACCTTGCCGGAGCCGAAGGTGGGCATCACGAACTCTTTGCCCTTCTCCTTGATGGCGCCGGGCTGGATGCGCTCCCGCCGCAAGGCAGCGGCCAGCACCTGCTTGTTCTCCGCCGTGCGCTCGCCGGCCACCTTCTTGCCCGCTGCGTCTGTTCCCTTGAATGTAAAGACTGGCATCTGGACCTCCTTGGCCGGCTTCCCGGCCGTTGATTCCCTTTACCTGCGTACCGGCGCAGGGACTCCCTTGTTCAGCCCCGCGCCGCGACTGATCATCTCGTTGAGTTCATCCGGCATGGACGAGCGCTGGACCGCTACCTCCAACGTGATCTGCTTCTGGAAGTACAGCGAGGCCAGCGACTGGTTGAACGTCTGCATGCCGAATTTGTCCTGGCCCGCCTGCATGGCGGAATACACCTGGTGGATCTTGTCCTCGCGGATGAGGTTGCGGACCGCGGCGTTGGGCACCAGGATCTCCATGGCCATGCACCGGCCCTGCCCTCCGGGCTTGGCCAGCAGCGCCTGGCAGCAAATCCCTTCCAGCACTAAGGAAAGCTGGGCGCGGATCTGCGATTGCTGGTGGGAGGGGAAGACGTCGATGACGCGGTTGATGGTAGAGGCCGCGGAGTTGGTGTGCAGCGTGCCGAAGGTCAAGTGGCCGGTCTCGGCGATGCGCAGGGCCGCCTCGATGGTCTCCAGGTCGCGCATCTCGCCGATGAGCACCACGTCGGGGTCTTCGCGCAACGCTGCGCGCAGCGCGTCCGTGAACGACTTGGTATCGGAATGCACCTCGCGCTGGTTCACCAGGCAGTTCTTGTTCTGGTGCACGAACTCGATGGGGTCTTCGATGGTGATGATGTGTTCGTGGCGCTCGGTGTTGATCTTGTCGATCATGGCCGCCAGCGTGGTCGATTTACCCGAGCCCGTCGGCCCGGTCACCAGGATGAGACCGCGCGGCTTCTCGCACAGCTTGGAAATCACCTGCGGCAGATTGAGCTGGTTGAAAGACTTGATCTCAAACGGGATGACGCGGAAGACGGCGCCGGTGGCGCCGCGCTGGTTGAAGCAGTTGCCGCGGAAGCGCGCCAGGCCCTTCAGGCCAAAGGAGAAGTCCAGTTCCAGGTTCTCCTCGAAGCGGTGCTTCTGGGCGTCGGTCAGGACGCTGTAGGCCAGTTGCTTGGTCTCTGCCGGGGTCAGCGGCGGCATGTCCAGCGGCGTGAGGTGGCCGTGCACCCGGACCTGTGGCGGCGAGTTGGTGGTGATGTGCAGGTCGCTGCCGTTCATCTCCAGCATCTTCTTCAGTAGGTCACTGAGCGTCGTCGCCATATCGGAATCCGCCTTCCCCTTCCAGGATAGAGATCAGTGCACGGTTTCGCGCGCCACTTCTTCCAGCGTGGTGGCGCCGTCCATCACCTTGATGAGGCCGCTGCGCCGCAGCGTGATCATGCCGCGCTCGATGGCCTTCTTCTTCAGCTCCAGCGACGAGGCGCCCACCAGGATCAGCTCGCGTATCTCGTCGTCCACTTCCATCACTTCGTAGAGTCCGCAGCGCCCCTTGTAGCCGCTGTTGTTGCACACGCCGCAGCCCTTGCCTTTGTGGATCTTGATGGTCTTGGCCTCTTCGGGCGAGAAGCCGTTCTCGATCAGGGTTTGCACCGGGACGTCCACTTCCTCGCTGCAATCCTTGCAGATCCGCCGGATGAGCCGCTGGGCCACGATCATGTGCACCGAGGTGGCCACCAGGAAAGGCTCAATGCCCATGTTCATCAGGCGGCTGATGGTCTCGGGCGCGCCGTTGGTGTGCAGGGTGGAGAGCACCAGGTGTCCGGTGAGCGCGGCTTTGATGGCGATCTCCGCCGTCTCGAAGTCGCGGATCTCTCCCACCAGGATGATGTTGGGGTCCTGCCGCAGGAAGGAGCGCAGCGCCGCCGCGAAGTTCAGCCCGATGGACTCCTTCATCTGCACCTGGTTCACCCCGGAGAGCTGGAACTCCACCGGATCCTCCGCGGTCATGATGTTGGTGTCGGGCTGGTTCAGGCGCGCGATGGAGGAATAGAGGGTGTTGGTCTTGCCCGAGCCCGTGGGCCCGGTGACCAGCACCATGCCGAAGGGCTTGAGGATGGCGCGCTCGAACTTGGTGAGCGACTCCTGTTCGAAGCCCAGCTTGGTCATGTCCAGGCGCAGGTTCTCCTTGTCCAGCAGCCGCAGCACGATCTTCTCGCCCCACAGTGTGGGCAGGACGCTGACCCGGTAGTCGAGTTGCTTCTTCTTGCCGCCGAGGTTCATCTTGAGCATGATGCGGCCGTCCTGCGGCAGGCGCTTCTCGCTGATGTCCAGCTTGGCCATGATCTTGATGCGCGAGGTGATGGCGTCCTTGAGCTTGTACGGCGGGTTCATGATGGACGAGAGCATGCCGTCAATGCGGAAGCGCACCCGGTACTCTTTTTCGTAGGGCTCGATGTGGATGTCGCTGGCCCCACGCTTCACCGCGTCGGTGAGAATCAGGTTCACCAGCTTGACGATGGGCGCTTCGTCGGCAGATTTTTCCAACTCGCTCAGCGCCATCTGCTCTTCTTCGGCCTGCAGCTCGACGTCGGCATCGCCCATCTCGGCCACCGACTGCATGACCTTCTCCATGTCCTCTTGCTGGGTGGAACCGTAGGCCTTGTCGATGCCTTCCATGATGGCGCTCTCCGAGGCCACCACGGGCTCGATGTTGAAGCCGGTCATGAACTTGATGTCGTCCATGGCGAAGACGTTGGTGGGATCCACCATGGCGATGGTCAGCGACGCGCCCACCCGGCTGAGCGGCAGGATCTGGTAGCGCTTGGCGGTCTCCTGCGGGATCAGCTTCACCACCGAGGGGTCCACTTCGAAGTAGGAGAGGTTGATGGCGGGCACGCCGTACTGGCGTGACAGGAAGTTGGTCACGTCGTCGTCGGACATGTAGCCCAGCTTGACCAGCACCGAGCCCAGCCGGGCGTTGGTCTCCTTCTGGGTTTTCAGCGCCGCTTCCAACTGTTCTTGCGTGATGACCTTCTCTTTGACCAGAAGGTCACCCAGCCGCTGAGACATACGTCCGACTCCCTGTCCGAGTAATGATTATGAATCTGAAACTATACTCCCCCGGAAGCGCTTAAACACACCCCCCGGGGGGCATAGGCTGCCGCTGGCAGTGGTTTTCGCGAATCGTATGACGTGTGACAGAAATTGTCAATCGGGAGGGACTAGAATCGTCAACGCCGGACTGCGAAAAATGAGCGCCAATCCCACTCTCCGCGGCTTCTACCGCGCCCTGCGGCGCGCCTGGGGACCGCAGAACTGGTGGCCCGCGCAGAGCCGATTCGAGGTCATCGTTGGCGCCCTTCTCACCCAGAACACGGCTTGGGGAAACGTGGAGCAGGCGCTTGCCAACCTGCGCCACGCCCGCCGGTTGAGCGTGGCGGGAATCCGCCGCATTCCATTAGCCCGCTTGCAGCGGCTGATCCGCCCCGCTGGCTACTTCCGCCAGAAGGCACGGCGGTTGAAGCTCTTCGTTGCCTGGCTGGACGCGAACTACGACGGCAGCCTGGAACGGATGTTCGCCCGCCCCACGGCCGAACTGCGCGCCGAGCTTCTGGCTCTCAATGGCATCGGCCCGGAGACCGCCGACTCCATCCTGCTCTACGCCGGCGGGCATCCGGTCTTCGTAGTGGACGCCTACACCCGCCGCATCCTCGATCGCCACCAGGTTCTTTCCTTCCACGCTCCCTACGACGAAGTCCGCCGGAGCTTCGAGCGCGCCCTGCGGCGAGTTCCCGAGCCGCACCAACTGGGCGAGCAGCCGCGGCACCCGGCCTCCCGCATGAGTTCTGCAACATTCTCCCCCGTAGCGCGCCGCTACAACCAGATGCACGCCCTGCTGGTCGCCGTCGGACACCAATATTGCCGCAAGGCGGAGGCCCGCTGCGAGCACTGCCCGCTCGCGCCCTTCCTGCCCGGCGGCTGAGCTGCGCTCCGAGAGCCACTGGCAGGGACTATAATGTGACTTCTCTCCCGGCGAATCCCTGCAATCGGCTCTATGCCTGGCGCGTCCGGGGGGAAGAGCCGCGTGTTGCCCGAACTCCCAAGCCGCGAACCCGGCGAGAAGCGCCACCGCAAGTGGCCGCTGGTGCTGCTGGCCATCGGCATCTTCCTGCTGTTCACCTTCCTCTTCTGGCAGCAGGCCTTCGACCCTATCTTCCGGCCAGACACGTCGCAGCAGACGCTGCTGCTGGCGGCGCTCTCCGCCCTGATCTTCCTGTTGCTGGTGGCGCTGAGCGTGGTGCTGCTGCGTCATCTGCTGAAGCTCTACGCCGAACGCCGCCTGGGTGTGCTGGGCTCGAAGTTCCGCACCCGCATGGTGGTGGGCGCGCTCATCCTCTCGTTCACTCCCGTGCTCTTCCTCTTCATGTTCGCCTACGGGCTGATGAACCGCTCCATCGACAAATGGTTCTCGGGCCCGGTGGAGGAGATGGGCCAGAACTCCGGCGAAGTGGCCGCCATGCTCTCCACCTACGCCCGGGAGAACGCGCGCGCGGAGGCAGTCGCCATCGCCGCGTCTCCCGAGATCCGGCGCGCCTTCGAAAGCAGCAACTTTTCTGCCGTGATGAGCGAATTCCGCCGCCACGAGCCCACGCTGCAGGGTGGCTTCGCCCTGGCGCTGGTGCGCGAGGGCAAGGAAGAGGACGCGGTGGCCGCCTTCCGCTCGCCCGAGCCCTGGGCGGTGCTGCACTCCCAGATCTTCTCCAGCATGGGAGTGAGCCGCGGCGGAGCGGAGCGCTTCCAGATCAATGGCAAGGAGTACATGCTGGCCAGCGCTCCGGTGGGAGCGGACGGGCGCATCGTGGTGGCGGTGCCGCTGCCCGCGACCTTTTCCGCCAAGCTCAAGGAACTCGAGGACAGCCAGCGCAAGTATCTGGAGTTGAGCCGCCAGCGCAAGCTGGTGCGGGCCACCTACATGGGCCTGCTGCTGCTTTTGACCGTGCTGGTGCTGTTCGCGTCCACCTGGCTGGCCATTTTCCTCTCCAAGCTGGTCACCCGCCCGGTGGCTGCGCTGGCCGAAGCCACCCACGAACTCTCCCGCGGGCGCCTGGACTACCGCGTGGCGCTGCCGGCGGCGGATGAGCTGGGCGACCTGATCCAGTCCTTCAATCGCATGGCCGCGGACCTGGAAGCCAGTGGGCTCCAGGTGGAGGCCTCCAGCCGTGAAGCGGCCGCCGCCAACGTCGAGCTGGAACAGCGTCGGCAGCACATGGAGACGATCCTGGAGAGCATCCCCACGGGCGTGCTCTCGCTCGACGCGGAGCGGCGGCTCACCCGCACCAATCCCGCCTTCCACCGCATTTTCGGCGCGCCGGAGATCCGCCGCGGCAGCGCCACCCGCGCCTTCGCCACCGGCTCCTCCCTGCGCGACCTGTTCGCCGACGAGGTGGCTCAGGACCTGGACTATCTGCTGCGCAAGGCCGACCGCATGGGCTCGGCCACCAGTCAGATGGAGATTGCGCTGCCGCGCGCTCGCCTCAACGTGGTGGTCACCGTGGCCTCGCTGGAGCACGACGGGCAGCGCCTGGGCTACGTGCTGGTGTTCGAGGACCTCTCCGACCTGCTGCGGGCGCAGAAGCAGGCGGCATGGCGCGAGGTGGCCCGCCGCGTGGCCCACGAGATCAAGAATCCGCTCACCCCCATCGCCATCTCCGCGGAGCGAATCCGCCGCCACCTGGAGCGCGGCACGCCGCCCGACGCGGCCTCGGTCGAGCTCTTGCTGAGCTGCGCGGAAACCATCGCCGGCGCGGTGGAAACCGTGCGCACCCTGGTGGACGAGTTCTCCACCATGGCGCGCTTCCCGGCCAGCCAGCCGCAGCCCGCCAACGTCAACACCATCGTCGAAGGAGCGCTGGCCATGTTCAACGGGCGCCTGGAGAACATACGGGTGGAGACGAACCTGGCCTCCGACCTGCCGGCGGTGATGGCCGACCCGGAGTCCATGAAGCGCGCGCTGGCTAATCTGGTGGACAACGCCGCCGAAGCCATGCAGGACTCGCTGGTCCGCGAGGTGCACATCTCCACCGCGTTGCTGGGACCGCGGGAGGCGGTCGAGATCGTGGTCGCCGATACCGGGCACGGCGTGACGCGCGAGCTGAAAGAAAAGCTCTTCCTGCCCTACTTCTCCACCAAGGAGCGCGGCACCGGACTGGGCCTGGCCATCGTCAGCCGCATCATCGAGGACCACCACGGCTCCATCCGTGTGGAGGAAAACTCGCCCATCGGCACGCGCTTCATCGTAGAGCTGCCGCTGGCGGCCGAGCCGGGAGGGGCGCCCAACCCGCATGCATAGCATCCTCATCGTGGACGACGAGCCGGGCATCCGCCAGTCGCTGAAAGGCGCGCTGGAGGACGAGGGCTACAAGGCTTCGACCGCCGAGAGCGGCGAGGCCTGCCTGGAGCTGCTCAAGAAGCGCGCCTTCGACGTAATCCTGCTCGACATCTGGCTTCCCGGAATGGATGGCCTGGAGGCGCTGGAGAAGATCAAGCAATCCGAAGACGCACCCGAGGTCATCATGATCTCCGGGCACGGCACCATCGAGACCGCGGTGCGCGCCACCAAGCTGGGCGCCTTCGACTTCCTGGAAAAACCGCTCTCGCTGGAGAAGATGCTCATCCTGGTGAAGAACGCGGTCGAAGCGCGAAAGCTGGAGAGCGAGAACCGCGACCTGAAGAAGCAGGTGCAATCGAAGAGCGTAATCGCCGGCGACAGCATCCCCATGAAGGCGCTGCGCCAGCAGATCGGGGTGATGGCGCCCACCAACGGCCGCGTGCTCATCTACGGCGAATCGGGCACGGGCAAGGAGCTGGTGGCCCTCGCCATCCACGCCCAGAGCTTGCGCAAGGATGCGCTGTTCGTCGAGGTGAACTGCGCCGCCATCCCCGAGGACCGCATCGAGAGCGAGCTCTTCGGGCACCGCAAGGGCGCCTTCCCCGGCGCCGACGAGGACAAGGAAGGCAGGTTCCACAAGGCGGACGGCGGCACGCTTTTTCTCGATGAAGTCGGCGACATGAGCCTGAAGACGCAGTCCAAAGTGCTGCGCACGCTCGAAGAGCAGCGCTTCACTCCCGTGGGCGGCGAGGAGCCCGTCACGGTGGACGCGCGTGTCATCGCCTCCACCAACAAAGACCTGGAAGAGGAGATCTCAAAGGGGAACTTCCGCGAGGACCTGTTCTATCGCCTCAACGTGATCCCCTTCTACGTGCCGCCGCTGCGCGAGCGCACCGAGGACATCCCGCAGCTGGCGCGCTACTTCCTGAAGGAGTTTGCCGCCACCTACAGCCGCCGCTCGCGTGAGATCACCGACGACGCCATCGAAACCCTGATGCGCTACGCCTGGCCGGGCAACGTGCGCGAGCTGCGCAACGTCATCGAGCGTATCGTCATTATGAATCCCACGGTCAGCAAGCTCGACCGCAAGCACCTGCCGCCGCTGGTCTATCGCGACGGCAGCCGCCGCACCCTGGGAGGCGACTTCTCCACCCTGCACCAGGCCCGCGCCGCCTACGAGCGCGATTTCATCCTGAAGAAGCTCGATGAGAACCACGGCAATGTCACCCGCACCGCCGAGGTGCTGGGCCTGGAACGCTCGCACTTGTACCGGAAGATGAAGACGCTGGGGATCGCGGTGAAAGAATAGCCGGCTGCCGGCTAGGTCTGGTGGCGCCAGTCCAGACCCTCCACAAACTCGCGCGACTCGCGCCAGTTGGGCTCGACCTTGACGAACATTTCCAGGAAGACCTTGGTGCCGAGCAGCTTCTCGATCTCGAGCCGGGCTGAGGTGCCGATCCTCTTCATCATCTCGCCGCCCTTGCCGATGAGGATCTTCTTCTGCCCGTCGCGCTCGCAGTAGAGAACGGCGGCGATCTTGGTCAACTTCGGCGACTCTTCCCAGCTCTCCACCTGCACCGTGCTGGCATACGGCACCTCCTGCCCGGTGGCGATGAGGATCTTTTCGCGGATGATCTCCGCCGCCAGAAAGCGCTCGGGCTGGTCGGTGATCTGGTCTTTGGGGAAATAGCGCGGACCCTCGGGCAGGGCGTGGATGACCTTGTCGACCAGCAGGTCGAGCCCGTCGCGCTTGAGCGCCGAGATGGGGATGATCTCCTGAAACTCATGCTTCCGGCTGTATCCCTCGATGAGCGGGAGCAGCCGGCCCTTGTCCACGCGGTCGATCTTGTTGAGCAGCAGGAAGGCGGGGCCGCCGGCCCGCTGGACCAGGTCGAGGACGAATTCATCGCCGCCGCCGAACCTTTCGGTGACGTCGGTGATGAGCAGCAGCAGGTCACGGCCTTCGAGAGCGTCGTGGACCTCGCGCATCATTTTCTTGTTGAGGGACGACTGCGGCTTATGCACGCCGGGCGTGTCCAGGAAGACCACCTGCCCCGCGGGCCGGCCCTTACGCGCCGGAACATTCACAATCCCCTGGATGCGGTTGCGGGTGGTCTGAGGTTTGTGGGTGACGATGGCGACCTTCTGGCCCACCAGCGCGTTCAGTAGGGTGGATTTGCCGGCGTTGGGCCGGCCGATGATGGAGACGAATCCGGAGCGGAAAGACACTCAACAGAGTGTCTAGCTTTCTCCGCTCCTTTTCAAGTTGCGGCCCCGAGCTCCTTCTCCTTCGCTGCGCTCAGGGTCAGGATTTCGGCAGCGGGCTCAGACGCCCGCTAAACGCCTCAACATCGCTGATCAGGCGCTCGCGGCCTTGGGAGGCGCGGAGCTCCGCCGGCTGATGCGCAGGCGTTCCACCCGCCGGGAACTGGCTTCCAGGACCTCGAAGCGCAAGCCGTCGTCTTCCACAACCTCGCCCGGGGCGGGGATGCGTCCCAGCAGCTCGCTCACCAGCCCGGCCACGGTCGCGGCGTCCCTGCCCTCGGGACGAACGCCAAAGAGTTCCGCGAGGCGGTCCACGTCCATGCGCCCGGGGACGACGTAGGAGCTTTCGGACTCGCGCACGATGTCAGCCTTGGCTTCGTGCTCGTCGCGAATCTCGCCCACAATCTCCTCCATCAGGTCTTCGAGGGTGACCACGCCGGCGACGTTCCCGTACTCATCCACCACGACGGCCATGTGCTGGTTCTCCTTCTGGAGTTCTCGCATGAGCGTGCGCACCCGCTGGCTCTCGGGGACGAAGTGCACGGGCTTCATCATCTTCCCCACGGTCTGGGCGCGGGCCTCGGTGTCCGCCACCTGCAGCACGTCGTGAGCGAAGACGATGCCCTTCACATGGTCGATAGAACCTTCGTACACGGGCATGCGGGAGTAGGGCTTGGCGCGCAGCAGCTCGGTGAACTGCTCGACGCTAGTATCGGCGGGGACGGCGACGATCTCCGGTCGCGGCGTCATCACCTCGTGCACCGTCTTCTCGCCGAACTCGACCACCGACTGGATGAGCTGCTTATCACCCTCCTGCAGGATGCCTTCGTCCTGGCCCGCCTCGATGAGAGCATCTACGGCATCGCCGGGCTGGGGCTCCTCCGGGGGATGCTCTTCGGCCAGCGCCGCCACCGAAAGACAGAAACTCAGCACCAGGGTCACGGGCAAGGATAGGTACACCAGCAAGCGCAGCAGCGGCGCCAGCGGGGCCAGCCAGTCGCCCCGGGTGCGCGTGAACAGGACGAAGGGCAACAAGCGGTTGAAGAGGATGATCACGAAGATGATGGCGACGCTCGCCTGCGCAATCTCGGGAAAGTCCCACAGGCCGTCGCGGAAGACGACGAAACCGAAGAGCAGCGCGATGGCCGCGGTGAAAAGCTGGGCCAGCACTGCCATGGAGAGCTGGATGCGCGAGCGGCTGGCGCCCACGCGGGGCTCAACCAGCTTCTCGAAGGCCTCGATGTTCTCCTGGAATTCGCGGGAGAGGAACTTTCCCATCTCCGTGTACACGCGGTCCACATAGGAGACCAGCGCGAGTAGCACGATGAGCCCCGATCCCACGAGGATGATCGCCCAAGTCATGATTCTTTCCCCGCTGCCGGGGAGCTCCGCTGAATCAGTGACGCCGGCAGGCCCAGCCTGCGCCGCAGCTTCTCTTCCCGACGCGACATCTGGCCGCGGTCGCGCTCATGGTCGAGTCCGGCCAGGTGCAACAGGCCATGCAGGATCAGGATCTTCACCTCCGCCGCTGCGGAGTGCCCGAAGCGCCGCGCGTTCCCGGCGGCAACCTCCGCCGAGATGGCGATGTCGCCGGCCATCCCGTTGCCACGGGTCGGAAAAGAGAGCACGTCCGTGGGCTGGTCGGCGCGGCGGTAGCGGCGATTCAGGCGGCGCAGCTCGGCGCTCCCCGTCACCAGGATGCTCACCCGGCCGCGCAGGCCGGCGGCGCGCTGCGCCCGTCCCGCGAACCGGCTCAGCGCCGCTGCGCTGACGCCCCGCAATTTTTTCTCAAGAATCACCACAAGGTCTTCCAAAACGAATGGGAGGGCCATAAATCCAGCCCTCCCATCATTATTCTACTCGCCTTCAATCCACGGGGCGATTGCGGAGTTCCTTGCCCGTCTTTCCACCGGCCGGGGACGCTCCGTACCTGGTGTCGGGCGCCTTACCTTCCGCCGCCAGGTCGCTCTGCTTGCGCTCGTCGTAGGCGCGGATGATGCGCTGCACCAGATGGTGGCGCACCACGTCGCCTTCGGTGAAATAGACGAAGGCCAGTCCCTCGACCTTGCCCAGGATGTCCATGGCCTCCAGTAAGCCGCTGCGCCGCGCCCCCGGCAGGTCGATCTGGGTGACGTCTCCGGTGATGACCGCCTTGGAGTTGAATCCCAGGCGGGTGACGAACATCTTCATCTGCTCCGAGGTGGTGTTCTGCGCCTCGTCGAGAATGACGAAGGAATCGTTGAGCGTGCGCCCGCGCATGAAGGCGATGGGAGCGATCTCGATGATGTTCTTCTCCAGGAAGCGCTCCACCTTGTCCGCGTCCAGCAGGTCGTAGAGGGCGTCGTAGAGTGGGCGCAGGTAGGGATCGATCTTCTCCTGCAGGGTGCCGGGCAAAAAGCCCAGGCGCTCGCCCGCTTCTACGGCCGGGCGCGCCAGGATGATGCGATGCACCTTCTTGGACAGTAGCGCCGAGATGGCCATGGCCACCGCCAGGTAGGTCTTCCCCGTGCCGCCCGGCCCGATGCCGAACACCATGTCGCTATTCTCGATGGCTTCGAGATACCGGCGCTGGTTGGGGCTCTTGGGCTGCACCGGGCGCTTGCCCAACGACCGCTGCCGCCCCGATTCGGCCAGACTGCGCAACGTAACGCTCGCGTCGGCCGCTACCAGCCGCAGCATGGAGCCCAGATCGCCGTTGTTGAAGCCGAAGCCGGCATGCTGCAGGTGCTGGTAATCGGCGAACACCTGTTCGGCGCGCGCCACGCTCTCCGCCGCGCCCTGGATCTCCAACCGGTCGGACTTCAGGTCGATGGAGACGTGCAGGCCATCCTCAAGCGTGTGCAGGTTTTCGTCGTGGGTGCCGAACAGGGTCTCGATGTGGGGAGCGATGGGGATGTGCTTCTTCATGAAATCTCTGGGACGAGCCTCCGGGGCAGGGGCGGTTTCTGATTTGGCAAGGAATCGGGGCAGGCTGCGAGGCTAAAGACCGGCGCGGAAAAAACG
Source organism: Terriglobales bacterium (assembly GCA_035937135.1). Taxonomy (NCBI): domain Bacteria; kingdom Pseudomonadati; phylum Acidobacteriota; class Terriglobia; order Terriglobales; species Terriglobales bacterium. Next base: position 19,085 of record DASYVL010000070.1, on the reverse strand, counting down.
CCCATTGGGGCTAAGCGTACGCCGCTCGCTATGGGGAGTCAACCAGGGCCGCTATAGACGATGAGTGGGTTCAATGGGGTGGGCCGAATGCGACCCATGTAAAAAAGACGCTCCCGGCAACAAGAATCGCGACGACGACGAAAGCCTGGAACGGTGAAATCACCGGCGTGACGCCAGACGGCGCAACCGTGCGAAGGCCCGGCCCTCGCCTGAAAATGCTCCGCAGAATCGCCGCGACCCCAAGGGCCGTGCACAACCAGAGCTTGAACGGGGCTGGCCATGTGCGCTGCAAGAAGAAGTGTCCAGCCCAGACCGCGATGAGCATGAGGATGGCGAGGAAGCGCACAAACCATCCGTAAAGCACCATCGCTGGAAAACGCTCCATGCGTGGTTCGACTGTGGGTTGCGAATCGCTCATGGCGCGCATTGCCGCCTACTGTTTCTCATTATAGGAACGCGGTGCACGTTGCCTCAATTTCTCCTGCCCCCTCACTTTGCCGCCGAAGCGGGCACCGCCCGCTCGCGCGCCCACTCGCGCAGCCGCTCGATGTCCTCGGCGCGGGTAGTGGAAAGGGGCACGGTCGCGCCCAGCGCCTCCAGCACCATCGCCGTGGTCACCGGCTTCTTGTCGGAGAAGCTGGCGTACATGGCGGACTGCACCGCCGCCTCGATCTCCGCGCCCGAATAGCCTTCGCTCGCCGCCACCAGCTTTTCCAGGTCGAATGCCTTAGGGTCCAGCTTGCGGCGCTTGAGGTGCAGTTCGAAGATGATGCGGCGCTCGGCGGGGTTGGGCAGGTCCACGAAGAAAATCTCGTCGAAGCGGCCTTTGCGGATCAGCTCCGGAGGCAGCACGTTGACGTTGTTGGAGGTGGCGGCGACGAACATCGGCACCTTGCGGTCCTGCATCCAGCCCAGGAAGGAGCCCAGCAGGCGGGCGGAGACGCCGGCGTCCGACGAGGCCGAATCGGGGCCGCTGCCGGCGAAAACCTTCTCCAGTTCGTCGATCCAGAGCACGGCGGGCGCCAGTTGTTCGGCCACGCGGAAGATTTTGCGGATGCGCTTCTCGGTCTCGCCGATGTACTTGTCGTAGACGGCGGCGGTATCGAACTTCACCAGCGGCAGCTTCCACTCGCCGGCGATGGCACGCGCGCACAGGCTCTTGCCGCAGCCCTGCACGCCCATAAGGATGACCCCGCGGGGCGGGTCGAGCCCGTAGGCGCGAGCCGAGTCCTCCCAGGCGCCCTGGCGCTGCCGGAGCCACTTCTTCAGGTTCTCCAGGCCGCCGATGGAGCCCATGGAGTCCGAGACTTCGATGAACTCCAGCATGCCGGAGCGGCGCAGCGTCTCCTTCTTGGCTTCGAGGACATCGGTGACCACCTCGGAGCAGAGCGCGTAGCGGGCAACAATGGCCTGGGAGATGGCGCGCTCGGCCTCGTCCTCGGTGAGCCCGCGCAGGTTGTTGGCGGCGGCTTCGAGGCCGGCTGCGTCGAGGGTGCGCTTCAGTTTGCGGGTCTTGGCCAGGCGCGCGTAGGTCTCGTCCACGATCTGCCGCAGGCGCGCCGCGTCGGGCAGCGGCAGGTCCACGTACTCGACCTCTTTCTCCAGTTCGGGCGGCATGGGCAGCGACGGCCCGGTCAGCACCAGCGCCCGCCGGCTGCGCGCGAAGTGCTGCGAGACTTCCCGCACTCGCCGCACCACGATCACGTCGTCCAAGTGGCGGTGAAAGTCCTTGAGCAGGAAGACGGCCTCGATGGTCAGAGTCTCGATGTGCGCCAGGACGTTGGCCGGCTGCTGCGTGTTCAGGATGGGGCCGGCGGAGTCCCGGGGATTGAGGTTGGGGTCGAGCAGGTTGGGGTCGGCGGAACTGGCCTGAGGGCCAGCACTCCACTCGTGCTGGCGCGGGTCGGCGGCCTCGGGCGCCTACGGGATGCCGCTGCGCTGTAGCCCGTCAGCGATGCTCCACTCGAAGAGCGTCAGGTTCAGCTCGGCGCAGGCCTGGCGCACCAGGGCCAGACAGCGGCCCTCCTCCACCGTCTCCATGAGCACGATGGGCGTGTTGGAGTTGATGAGGAGCTTCAGGCGCTCGAGGCTCGTGGGCATGGCGTTCCTTGGCTGCTGGCCTTCGCTGCTGGCCTTGGCTGCTGGATTATCGTGGTTTGACCGGCCCTGAGAGGTTGCCGTAGAATACTAGTTTCCGCGGAACAAAAAAAATCCCTTTAGGAAGGCAGTTTTTTCGAATGGCAAATCATTTTTCCGCGCTTAAGCGCGCCCGTCAGACCGTGAAGCGCACCGCCCAGAACCGCGTCCACACTTCGCGCTTCCGCACCATCATGCGGCACTTCCGGGAGGCCCTGGCTGCCGGCGACAAGAAGGCCGCCGAGGCCCAGTTCCGGGAGACGGTCTCGGCCATCGACCAGGCCATCCGCAAAGGGACCATCCACCGCAATGCCGCCGCCCGCTACAAGTCCCGCCTGAGCGCCCGGCTGCACGCCCTGCCGGCCAAGTAACAATCTGTCATCCTGAGCGAGCCGCGAGCGAACGCGAGCGGCGAGTCGAAGGACCCCTACGTTCTCCCCAGACCCTTCCCCCTCGCGGCGCGAACGCTACATCGTCCCCTCATCCGCCGACGGCCCATAGATGGAGGGTACGGGCAGATTGTTCAGCCGCAAATAGACTCCCAGTTGCGCGCGGTGATGGATGGCGTGGTTCATCACGAAGCTGCGCAGCACAGCGATGCGCGGCATGGAGACCACCTGCTTGCCGTTGTGGAGCAGCGCCCAGGGTTTTAGCAGGTGCGCGTCGGCGGCCCCGGCGATGGCCTTGCGCGCTGCAACCACGTTCTGGTCGAAGGTCTCGAGCAACTCCTTACGCGACTTCACCTGCGGGACCGGCGCCATGGGCACGCCGCCCGGCGCAAGGTCGAAGGAATCGTTGTCCACGGTGATCACCGCCCAGGTCAGGACGTTGGCCAGGTGCGTGGCCAGCCCGCCCATGGTCATGGACTTCTCGTGCGGCTTCCATCCCAGCTTCTCCTCCGGGACGCGCTCCAGCGTCTTGCGGATTCCTACTACTTCCTGATCAAACTCGGGCAAAAGCGCTTCACTGAATGCCATGTTTCCCTCCAGATTTCGCTATTGGATTCCCCTCCGGCTGCCGGAGACGCAATATGTTAGGCGAATGAAAGGCGAATGTCAAGCCACCCTGAGCTCGTCCAACTCCAGGAACTGGCGGATGACGGGGTCCTGGCTGCGCTCCATCTCCTCGGGCTTGCCGAAGAAGATGCGCTTGGCCTCATGCAGGAAGACGACGCGGTCGGCGAGCTTCTTGGCCAGACGCATGTCGTGGGTGACGACGATGCTGGTGAGCTTGAGTTGGAATTTGAGCTTCTTGATGAGGTCGCCCAGGAGCTGCGCCATCAGGGGGTCCACCATGGTGGTGGGCTCGTCGTAGAGGACGGCTTCGGGTTGCGAGGCCAGGGCGCGGGCGATGGCCACCGAGCGCTTCATGCCGGTGGAGAGGTCGGAGGGGAGCAGGTCGCGGTACTGCTGGACGCCCACCATCTCCAGCAAGCCGTCCACGATCTGGTAGGTCTGCACTTCGCTGAGGCCGCCCTGCTCGCGCAGGGGAAAGGCCACGTTTTCGCCCACGGTGAGCGAGTCGAAGAGTGCGCCATTCTGGAAGACCATGGTGACTTTCTTGCGGATGCGCTGCAACTCCTGCTCGTCGTAGTCGGTGATGTCCTCGCCGGCGACAAGAATCCGCCCCGAGTCCGGCTTGAGGAACCCCATGATGTGGTGCAGGGAGACCGACTTCCCCACCCCGCTGCGCCCCAGGATGCAAACGGTCTCGCCGGGCAGGGCGTCGAAGCTGACGCGGTCGAGCACGCGGTGCTCGCCGAAGGCCTTGGAGACCTCACGAAACTCGATGAAGGGTTGCGGCGTACTCATTGCTCTCCTCGGCTGCGCCCGTGGGCGCGCTCCACATCCTCAGGGGTGTTCAGATTCTCGAAGATTGCGGGCGCGAAGGCAAGTTTCTCCAGTTCTGCGGCCTCCAGGATGCGGGTCTCGACCTCGGCGAAGAGCACGTCAATCTTGTTCCGGCCTTCCCGGAGCGCCCGTTCCGCGGTCTCGCGGAAGGCGCGGCGATAGACCGCCGCCAAAGGATGAAAGCCATCCGCGGTCCGAGGGAGGGTGACCACGGCGCCGCTCTCCTGCGCCTGCTCCAACAGGTACTTCAGAAAGCGCGACTCCAGGAAGGGCGTATCCACCGCCAGGATCAGGTTGAACTCGGTGGGGGTGGTCCACAGCGCCGCATGAATGCCGCCCAGCGGCCCCTGGCCGGGATAGACGTCCTCGACCACGCGGCCGTAAAGCTCCAAGTCCGCCCGCGGTCCCACGATGATGGCCTCGGCGGCAACCGAGGAGGCCAGCTTCAGGGCGCGCTCCAGCAGCGTTCGCCCGCCCAGCTCCAGCATGGCCTTCTCCCGGCCCATGCGGGTGCTTTTCCCGCCGGCCAGCACGAATGCGGTGACGTCTTCCTTCATTCATTGAGACCTGCGACCGATGATACACGCCGCCCGGAACCGGGTGGACGCGCGCGATTCGGCCGCGGATTCGCCCTGCACCCCTTCCACCAATCGGCGGGCGCTCACTGCACCACAAATGGGGCTATGCTAGAATCGCGTCACTTTCCCGCCCCCCCCGAGAGATAATCAAGAGCGCGCATGAACCTCCGGCGAAGGCTGTACGTGGCCGCTGTAGTGCTGCTGGTTGTTGTCTCGGCCAGCGTGGCCGGATACCGCCTGCTGGGCGGCCTCTCGGTCACCTTCCTGCAGGCGCTGTACATGGCCATCATCACCCTGGCGGGCGTGGGCTACAGCGAGATCGTGGACACCTCGCACAACCCTGAGCTGCGGATATTCAACATATTCGTGGTGCTGGTGGGCGTGACCCTCATGGTGTACGTGTTCTCCGCGGTCACCGCCTTCCTGGTGGAGGGCGAACTCACCAACTTCTTTTGGAGACGCAAGATGCAAAAGCGGATCAGCAACCTGACAAATCACCACATCATCTGCGGCCTGGGAACGACCGGCCGGCACGCGGTGGAAGAACTGCACAAGACCGGCACGCCCTACGTGGTGATCGAGAGCCACGAGGACAACATCAACAAGTTCCGCGAGCACGCCGGCGAGGACTACAAGGAGATGCTCTACGTGATCGGGGACGCGACCGACGAGGAGATCCTCGAGCAGGCGGGCGTGGACCGCGCCAAGGGGATGATCGCCGGCCTGGCGGCGGACAAAGACAACCTGGTGATCACCGTCATGGTCCGCCAGTCGAATCCCGCCATCCGCATCGTGGCCCGCTGCACCGACCAGAAGTTCTCCGAGCGCATGCTTAAGGCGGGCGCCAACTCCACCGTCTCGCCCAACCGCATCGGGGGCCTGCGGCTGGCCAGCGAGCTAGTGCGCCCGCACGTGGTCAGCTTCCTCGACCTCATGCTCAAGGAGCAGTCGCGCACCCTGCGCATCGAGGACATCGAGATTGGCGCGACTTCGCCCTGGACGGGAAGCGCGCTGCAGGCTTTGAACATGCGCAGCAAATACAACCTACTGGTGCTGGCGGTGAAGACCGCCGAGGGCAAGGAGTCGCGCTTCCGGGCCAACCCGCCCGACGACTTCAAGCTGGAGCTGGGCTCGGTGGTGGTGGTGATGGGCGACGTCAACGATATCCGCCGCGCCCGCCACGACGCCGCGCACGACAAGACCACCGCCGTGGTCGCGGTCTGAATCAGGAAGCCGCTGGATTGTTCAGTGGATATCCAGCCCGACGATGCGCCCGGCCGCGTCCACTTCCAGGTTGGCGGGGGCGTTGAAGACGGAGTCGCCGCTGGAGCCGGGGATGGCCAGGAACACTCGCGGGCTCACGTAGTTCACCGTGGGCTGCTTTTTCAGGAAGGCCAGGGCCTGGTCGCTGCGGTACTTCTTGGGCAGCACAAAGCTCACATCCGCCAGGTCGCCGTTCTCGGAAACGGAGACCGCCACCTCCAGCGGCACGCGTGTCTGCACGTTGACCTCTTCCTTGCTGACGTTGGGTTTCAGTAGGACGTAGTACTGGCAGCGGCCTTCATCGACGTCGAAGTCGCTGCGTTCCACGCGGATAGACATTTCGGCGGCTCGGGTTCTTTCTCCGGCGACAGATGGTTTATCACAGTCGCCGGGAAAAATGAATCGGCGGCACCGGGCTGAGCATTAGAATCCTGGGAAGTATTCCCCTTCCCGGAAAGGAGTTCCCCCGGAGCTCTGGGCGGCGCCATGGACGTAGCGGCCAAACTCACGGTGTATGACGACGGCAACTGCCCCTTCTGCCAGTGGGCGCAGGCCTGGGTGGAGCGGCGGGACCGCGAACATCGCCTGGAGTTCCGCGACTTCAACCGCCCCGAGGTCGCCGCCGGGACCCCTTTCGCGCCCGCTGAGCTCGGCCGCCGCATGCACGTGTGCACCCCGGACGGCGACTGGCGCATCGGCTTCTTCGGCTGGATCGCGGTGCTCTCGGCCCTGCCGCGCTGGCGCTGGCTGGCTGGCCTGATGCGCGTGCCCCCCTGCCGCTGGGCCGGCCCTATGGTCTATCAGTTCATCGCCGACCACCGCTACCAGATCCCACGATTCCTGCTGCGCTGGATGGGCGCGCCTCCTCCCTGCGACGTGAATTGCGCCCTCCCGCCCAGAGATTAACGGTCGCAGATTCGTCCTTAAAGTGCTTTTCCCAGGCAATCCCCCTCCCGCAACCGTGCATCTAAGGGTTTGTATCTCCCGGATTCGCAAGGAGAAGTCATGAGAATGTCGCACTTATGGAAACGGCCCTGGCTCCTGCCGGCGCTGGCGCTTACATTGGCGCTGGCGGCCGTCGGCTGCTCAAGCGCCAAGACCGACGCGCAACTGGCCGGTGAGGTGCAGAACAAGATCAATGGGGATCTCCCCGCCCAGCGAATCGTGGTCAGTGTCGCGGGTGGCACGGTCACGCTCTCGGGGACTGTCAACCGGGATGACGAGCGCCTGAAGGCCTCCAGCGACGCCGCTGAGATCGAGGGCGTGAAGACGGTCATCAACAACCTGCAAGTCGCGCCGGCTGCGGCCTCGATCCCGGAGGCTCCGCCTCCCGCGCCGCCGCAGTCACGGCCGGCTGTGACCCGAAGCTCGCCCTCCCACTCGAAGGTGCGCCCGACGGAAATGGCCAGCAACGACTCGCCGAGCAGTCCCGCTCCGGCGGTCATTCCGCCCTTCACTCCGCCCCCGCCACCCGACCCGATACCGGCGGCGCCGGAGCACGTCACCATTCCCGCGGGCACGACGGTTTCCGTTCGCATGGTGGACGGCCTCGACTCGGAGGTCAATCAAGTGGGTGACACCTTCCGGGCCAGCCTGGAGTCGCCCATCATGGTCGAAGACCGGGTGGTAGCGCCGGCCGGGACCGAGGTGCAAGGCCGAGTGACCGATGTGAAGAGCGCCGGCCACTTCAAGGGACGCTCGGAGCTGACGATGCAGCTGGTCCGTCTCCAAATGAACGGCAAGTCCTATACGCTCGCGACCAGCGTCTGGAACGCTAAGGGCAGCTCGCGCGGCACGCGCACCGCAGCCACCATCGGCGGCGGCTCGGCGCTGGGCGCCATCATCGGCGCCATCGCCGGCGGCGGCAAGGGAGCGGCCATCGGCGCAGCGGCGGGCGCAGGCGCCGGCACCGGCGTGCAAGGCATCACCAAGGGCAAGCCAATCAAGGTCCAGCCCGAGGATGTACTCCAATTCCGCCTGGCCAACGACGTGACCGTCGTGCCCTCGGCCTCGGGGGCGGCCACGCGCGATCCAGATCGGCCTCGCCTGGAACGGCGCTAGGTACCCTGCGGAGGCCGGTGGCGCACGCCGCCGGCCTCCGCTTCTTTTCCCAGCCGAATCCCACTCGCCCCTCACCACTCACCACGCTCGAATCTGGGCTATGCTCTTCGCCCGTGCCCCGGATCACCGCACTTCTACACACCATGAACGACGCCCGGCGCATCGGGCGCGCGCTCGACTCCCTGCGCGCCTGCGACGAGTTGCTGGTAATCGACCATGGCTCCAGCGATGCGACCCAGAAAATCGCCCGCAAACATGGCGCGCGAGTGGAAGGCGCTTCCTCCCAGAGCGACGACGCTTCCGGCGCCGGCCATGCAGTCCACGACTGGGTGCTCTGCCTGCTGCCTGGGGAGGCGCTCAGCGAGTCCCTGGAAGCGTCGCTGCTGGAATGGAAGCAGGAAGACCCGGACGCCGCCGCCTATGCCCTCGCCCTCCGCCAGGAAACCGTGAACGGCTGGCAGCACTGCGGACCCGAGGTACGCCTGGTGAACCGCCGCAAGATGAGCTGGAGCGGCGCGTTGCCACCCCACACCGCCGACGCCATCTCCCTCTGCGGCGACCTGCTGCGGTTCAGGGATCCGTCCTAAGGCTATGTCATCCTGAGCGAGCCGCGAGTGAATACGAGCCGGCGAGTCGAAGGACCCCTATGACGTTAAGAACCGCGCCGGGGCAGGGGTCCTTCGCCTTCGCTCGGCATCCGCCTCGCTCCGCTCAGGATGACAAGCGAAGCCGTATAATCTCCTCATTCCTCCGGAAATCGAGGGCATCGCAAGCCCGTGACCGACCTGCCGCCTTTCTTCTACGCGACCGCCATCTTCCTCTTTGGCTTGGCCTTTGGAAGCTTTCTGAACGTGTGCATCCACCGGCTGCCGCTGGGGCTCTCGGTGGTGCGCCCGCGCTCGGCGTGCCCGCAGTGCCACGCGCCCATCGGCGCGCGAGACAACATCCCGGTTGTGAGCTGGCTGGTGCTGGGCGGCCGCTGCCGCAACTGCAAGGCACCCATCTCGCCGCGCTACGTCTTCGTCGAGTTGCTCACCGGGCTCCTCTTCCTGGCCTGCTGGCTGACCTTCGGCCCTACGTTTTGGACGCTGAAGTTCTGTGTCTTCTCCTTCCTGCTGCTGGGGCTGATCTTTACCGACGCCGAGACCAAGCTCCTGCCCGACGCGCTCACCCTGCCCGGCCTGGTCCTGGGCGTCCTCTTCAGCCTGCTGGCTCCGGTGGACGGGCTGGCGGCCCGCCTCATGCCCTGGCTGGGGGTGCACAGCCATGACCTCCCCTGGCGGCTGCTGTCGCTGGGCGACGCGCTCCTGGGCGCGGCCGTCGGCGCCTCGTTCATCTACGGCGCCGGGGCAATCTACCTGCGCGCCCGCGGCATCGAGGGCATGGGCTTCGGCGACGTCAAGCTGATGGCCCTAGTGGGCGCCTTCCTGGGCGTCAAGCTGACTGTCTTTACGCTGTTCTCGGCGTCGCTGGTCGGCTCGCTCGCCGGACTCAGCACCATCCTGATGGTGTGGATCAAGCGGACGCAGCGCCGCATGGAGCGCAACCATGAGTCCCTGCCCACGGCGCGCCGCCGCGCCTGGAAGTCCGCCAGCATGGTCTATCGTCACTACGAGATGCCCTTTGGCGTCTTCCTGGGGACGATGGCCATGGTCGCCGTCTTCTTCGGCGACGCCCTCATCCGCTGGTATGTGGAGACCTACTTGTGAAGCTGCTCACCAACCCGCTGTTCATCCGCATGGGGATCGTCCTGGTGGGAGGGGTGGTGGCGTTTGTGGTGGGGGTGTGGCTGATGCGGCGCCTGCGCCAGAGGATCACCGAGGAGCAGGTGGGGGAAACGGCTCCCCGCGCCTCCGCCGACGGTGGCTTCACTCTGGCCGCCTATCAGGGTGTGATCCAGCGGCTCAAGGAGCAAGAGAAAGAACTGGACCGCCTGCATAAGGTGGAGCGTGAGCGCGCCCAGGTCTCGGAGAACGTCAGCGCCGCCGTGCTCTCCAACCTGCCCAGCGGCGTGCTGCTGTTCAATCCCGCGGGCCTGGTGCAGCAGGCGAACAATGCAGCCAAGTCCATCCTGGGATACGCCTCGCCGTTGGGACTGCATGCCCGGGACCTTTTCCGAGGAGTAAGCAGCGTGCGCATGGCGCCCGGGGAGCCGGATTCTTCCGTGGAGGCGCTGACCGGAGCCGTGGAGCAGGCGCTGCGCAAGGGATCTGCCTTCCGCCGACTGGAAGCCGACTACCAGACGCCCGCGGGAGAGCGCCGCGTCCTGGGCATCACGCTCTCTCCGGTGCGCACCGCCACCGGCGACACCCTGGGCGCCGCCTGCCTGGTCAGCGACCTGACGGAGATCACCACGCTCACCCGCCAGGTGCGCCTGCGGGAGAACCAGGCGGCGCTGGGCGAGATGTCCGCCGGGATTGCGCACGAGTTCAAGAACTCCCTGGCCACCATCTCCGGCTACGCCCAGATGCTGGCTACGGAAAGGAACGCGGAAACCTCGCAGCAGTTCGCGCGCAAGATCGCCGCCGAGACCGCGAGCCTGACCCGCATCGTCACTGATTTCCTGAACTTCGCGCGGCCGCAGGGCTTCCAGGCCGAGACGCTCGAGCTGCGCCCGTTGCTCGAGGATTGCGCCCGCGAGTGCGGCGTCACCCTGCGCTTTACGGCCTTTCCCGCGGCCCTAGAGCTGACCGGGGACCCCACCGCGCTGCGCCAGGCCTTCGCCAACCTGCTGCGCAACAGCGCCGAGGCCGCACGGGATGGCAAGCCCGCCGAGGTCTCGGTCTCGGCCGAGAGCGCGGGCGACTCCCTGCGCCTGGTCCTGCGCGACAACGGTGGCGGCATCCCTCAGGAAGACCTCGCCAAGATCTTCATCCCCTTTTTCACCACCAAGTCCCAGGGCACGGGCTTGGGACTGGCGCTGGTCCACCGCATCCTGACCGAGCACGGAGGCACGATTTCGGTGGCCAGTGACGCGGCCGGGAGCACGTTTACCCTCTCGTTTCCCGTATCCAAAGCAGCGCAAACCGCATCCAAATTGGGGTAAGATATTGGGTGGAATTGTGTCCCCAGACTTTGGGGGAGGAACAGCTGTGAAATACACATTGCAAGGAACCATCGTTCTGCTGGCCCTGGCGGGATTGCTGACCGCCACCGCCGCCGCACAGTCGCTGGGCGACTACGCCCGGCAGCAGCGCGCCAAGAAAGCGCCCGCCCCGGCGGACGTCAAGGAATACACCAACGATAACCTGCCCACCTCGGGCGCGCTTAGCACGGCAGGCGCCAGTTCGGCCACGACCGCGGATTCGGCTTCGTCCGCGACCTCGACCAGCGCCGCCAAGGCCAAAGGCGACGCGGATTCAGGAAAGGACAAGACCAAGCTGGAGGGCGCGTGGCGGGCCAAGTTCGCCGAGCAGAAGAACGTGATTGCCACATTGCAGCGGGAGCTCGATGTGGCGGAGCGGGAGAATAACAGCCGCCAGGCGCAAACCCAGTCGAACTCCCAGGACCTGGGGTCTCGCCTGCGCAACCCGGTGCTGTGGGCCTCTGAGAACAAGAAGTACCAGGACGAGCTCGAAGGAAAGAAAAAGGGATTGGAAGAGGCCAGGCAGAAGCTAGAGGACATGAAAGACGATCTCCACAAGGCCGGCCTTCCCAACACCTGGGCAGACTAGAAGCTGAGGCAGGCCCGGCTGAGAGGCCTGCAGTGAGGTTCCATGCGTAGAGGTCTGATGATTCTCGCAAATGTTGCCGCGCTGCTGGCGCTTGCGGCGCTCTCTGCCAACGCTCAATCGCTCGCCGACGCCGCCCGGCGGAATCGCATGAACAAGCCGGCCCCGACCGCCTCCCAGAAGGTCTATACCAATGACAATCTTCCCACCAGCGGCGCCCTGAGCACCACCACCCCGACGGCCGCCGAGCAGCCTTCCATCGCCGCCCGGGAGAAGCCCGCGGCACCGGCGAAGGACGCCAAGGCTGCGGCCCAGGCCAAGGCAGAGCTCGACCGGCTGGAGGCCGAGTGGCGCGGGCGCTTCAAGAAGCAGCGCGCCGCCATCACCCTGCTGGAGCGCGAGATTACCGGGCTCGACCGGGAGCTCAAGCTCCGCCCGGCCGCGGTCGCCTGCTCCTACGGAACCCTCTGCGCCGACAAAGCCGCCAACGAACAGCAGCTCCAGCAGGAAAAGCAGAAGCTGGAAGACATGAAGGACGAGTTGCGCAAGGCCGAGCTCCCCGACTCCTGGGCCGAATGAGTTCCTGATCTGAGACCGTCAGCCCCCGGCGGCCCCATCGCCCCCGGGGGCTTTTCTTATGGAAACCATCCTGCTGGTCGAGGACAAAGCCGAGCTGAGGGAGATGCTGGCGACGGCGCTCGGGCGCATGGAGTACGAGGTCACCCCTGCCGCCAGCCTGGCCGAGGCCCTCACCGCGCTGCGCCGCCAGTGCTTCTCCGCCGTGCTCACCGACCTGAGGCTTCCCCAGGGCACGGGAATGGACGTGCTGCGCGCCGCGCTCGAAGCCGACGCCGCGACGCCCGTGGTCCTGATGACCGCCTACGGCGGCGTTGCCGAGGCCGTGGCCGCCATGCGCGACGGCGCCTATGACTTCATCCAGAAGCCCATCGACCTCGACCACCTGCGCCACCTGTTGGGCCGCGCCATCGAGCGCCAGCAGCTCTGGCGCGAGAACCTGGTGCTCAAGGAGGACTACGCCCGCCGCTTCGGTTTCCCCCGCATCGTGGGCGAGCACCCCGCCATGCAGGCGGCGGCGCGCGAGATGCAGCGCGTCGCCCCAACCGACACCACCGTGCTACTGCTGGGCGAGAGCGGCACCGGCAAGGAACTGTTCGCGCGCGCGTTGCATCAGCTAAGCTCGCGCGCCGGCAAGCCCTTCGTCGCCCTGAACTGCGCCGCCATCCCGGAAACTCTGATGGAAAACGAATTGTTCGGACACGAGCGCGGCGCCTTCACCGGCGCCGACGTCCGCCGCCCCGGCAAGTTCGAGCTGGCTCACGGTGGAACGCTGTTTCTCGACGAGATCGGTGAGCTGCCCGCGAGCGCGCAGTCCAAGCTGTTGCGGGTGCTGGAAGAGCGGGTGGTCGAGCGTCTGGGGGGCTCGGGCGGGATCCAAGTCAACGTGCGCGTGGTGGCCGCCAGCAATCGCGACCTGGAAGGTGCGGCCGAGCGCAACGAGTTTCGCCGCGACCTCTACTACCGCCTGGCCGTATGTCCCATCCGCATCCCGGCGCTGCGTGAGCGCGGCGATGACGTCCTGGTCATGGCCGAGCATTTTCTGGATCGCTTCCGCCGTGAGCTGCGCAAGCCCCGACTGAAGCTTGCGCCCGCCGCCCTCTCCGCCTTGCGCGCGCACGCCTGGCCGGGCAACGTGCGCGAATTGCAGAACGTGCTCGAGCGCGCCTCCATCCTGAACGATGGCGAATTGACCGCAGCCGACCTCGGCCTGGCTGCCAACGTCCGCTCCGCTCAGGTCGGAGAGAGCCTCCCTGCGGGCGATTCCCTGCCCGAGGTTTCAGCCCGCGCCGTGGCTTCGGTGGAGCGCGCCAAGATCGAGGCAACCCTGCGCGAATGCAAATGGAACAAGTCCGCCGCCGCCCAGCGCCTCGGCGTCTCCTACAAAACCCTGCTCAACAAGATCCACGCTTACGGGCTGGACTGACCGGACGAGGAACCCCGCAGCCGCTCGATCTGCTTCATGTGGTGCCGGGTGTGCACCCAATGGAAGCGGCGCCACTGCGGGATGGTGAGCGGCCCCAGCACGACGTGGTCGGCGATCTTCACCTCCGCCCCGAAGCGCTGCTCGCACTCGGCCAGCCCCTGGTCCATGGCCGCCAGGTTGTCGTGGATGGTCTGGAGCGCAACTTCGCCGCTCAGGCCCTTGGGCTGGGAAAACTCGGGCGCAGGCCGGCCCGTGGGAAAGTATCCCCAGCCAGTGACCACCAAGGCTGCCAGCCGCTGCTTGAGCATGGGCGCGGAGCCCAGGGGCTTGCCGCCCTCCATGCACTTTCGCATCAGGCGCGCGGTTCCGCCGAAGGTGATGGAGAGATGCTCGAGGATCCCGGCCGCCGACCACTTCCCCTCGGGATGCTGGACGAGTTGCTCGGCGCTCATGCCGCCGGTGGCGGCCTCGATGGCGTCCTTCACGCGCTGCAGTGTGGAATCCATCCCACGCTCCCTGGCTTCGATTAGAATGTGCTCCCGCCGCAAGTTTGAAGCTCGTGCCCAGCGGCGGCAAAGCGAGATTATACGGCGGTCATCATGAAGAAGGTCCTGCTGGGGATGCTGGCGTTGGGACTGCTTGCGGGATGCTCCTCGGAACCCCCGAAGACCTCGGAGCCCGCGAAGCCGGCGCCGGCCAAGCCTGCCGACGAGTACCTGACCGGCCGCGTGGCTTTCCAGAAGCTGTTCGTGACGGCACGTGCCTGGGCCGCTGACACCCAGCCCTTCCGCCTGGAGTCGCAGTACACCAAGGGCGCGCCGGTGGCCGAGGGCAACGCGGGCATCTGGCGCGCGACCTTCGCCTCGACGCAGCGCCGCGCCGCCAAGAGCTACCTGTGGTCGGGCGTGGCCTCCGAGGAGGACGCCCGCGAGCGCGGCATCTCCCCCGGACTCGAGGACACCTTCAATCCCTCGAACCCCTCCACCCGTCCCTTCGACTTCGCCTTCCTCAAGATCGACAGCGACCAGGCATTCCAGGTCGCGCAGGAACACGGCGGCAAAGAGTTGATGAAGAAGACGCCGGACCAGCCCGTGCTCTTCGTCCTCGACTGGGACTCGCGCAAGAACCAACTGCTCTGGCACGTGGTGTACGGCGACTCGCGCGGCGACGCCAAGCTGACCGTGGCCGTCGACGCCTCTACGGGTGGTTTTCTGCGGGTGGAGAAGTAGCGCGCGAAGCCTGCTTGGGAGCTTCCTTCTTCGGCTTCAGGCGCGCCAGCGCCTTGCGTGACTCCGCCGCGAAGGGTCCCTGGGGCAGGACCTTCAGATACTCCTGGTAACGCTGCCGCGCCTCGTCCAGCTCTCCAGTCTTTTCCAGCACCACCGCCAGGCGAAAGGTGGCGATGGCGTCGTTGGGCTTGTACTCCAGCGCCTCGCGATAGCGGCTCTCCGCGGCGCGGTAGCTCTTGCGCCGCATGAGGTAGTCGCCGACCTCCACGTTGTGCTCGGCGCGGTGGGGATCGTAGGGGCGCATCTCCTGCACGTCGCTGTCGGCGGATTCTTCCCCTTCGTTCATCTCCGAAGGCATCTGGCCGCTCGAATCATGGATGTCGATCTGGGTGTCGCGGCTGGAGCTTTCGTTCTGGTCCTGGACGGGCTCGGAGCGCGGCGGAGGCGGGTTCTTGGGCGGCGGAGTGCCGGACTTCTGCTCCGCGGTGGGCGCGCCCTGTCCCCAGGCCAGCGCGCACAGGAAAACAACCAACAAGAGCAAAGCGCGGCGCAACATGCTGCTTCCATTGTACCGCGCCCCGGGGGACGCATCCCACGCTGTAGAATTTTCCCAGCATGGACCTCCACCAGAAGATCCGGACCCTGCCCGCCAGCCCCGGCGTATATCTCTACAAGAACGCCGAGGGCGAGGTGCTGTACGTGGGCAAGGCCAACAGCCTGCGGGCGCGAGTGCGCTCTTACTTCGCCGAGGGCGCGGCGGAGGACGCAAAAACCGGCTCGCTCCTGCGCGAGGCCGTCGACCTCGATTACATCGTCGTGGACAACGAGAAGGAGGCCCTGGCCCTCGAGAACAACCTCATCAAGCAGAAGCAGCCGCGCTTCAACATCCTGCTGCGCGACGACAAGACCTATCCCTACATCAAGCTCACCCTGGGCGAGCGCTTCCCGCGGGTGTACGTCACCCGGCGTCTCAAGCAGGACGGCAGCGCCTACTACGGCCCTTACTTCCCCGCCAACCTCGCCCACCGCGTCGCTGACCTCATCCACCGCCATTTCCTGGTGCCCTCCTGCACCGTGGACCTCACGCACTTCCATCCCCGGCCGTGTTTGCAGTACCACATCCGGCGCTGCCTGGGACCGTGCGTCCAGGGCCTGACCACCGACGAGATCTACCAGGAGGCGGTGCGCGACCTGAAGCTCTTCCTGGAAGGACGGCCGACGGACCTGGCGCATTCCCTCAAGGCGCGCATGGAGCAGGCCTCCGCCGCCGAGGAGTACGAGCGCGCCGCCAAGTACCGCGACCTCATCTCCACCCTCACCCAGTTGAGCGAGAAGCAGCGCATGGCCGCCGTCGCCGGCGACGACGCCGACCTCTTCGGCTACCACTTCGAGGAGCAGCGGCTGGCGGTCAACTTGTTTCACATGCGCGGCGGCCGCATCCTCGACCGCCGTGAGTTCTTCTGGGAAGACCTGCCCGAGGTTTTCTCCGCGCCTTCCGCGGATTCCTCTGCGCTCTCTGCGGAATCCTCTGCGCCCTCTGTGAATCCTTCCTTTGCGCCCTCTGCGGCTAAAGACCCTGACCGCAGAGCTCGCCGAGAACCGACGCAGAGTTCGCAGAGCTTCGACCCCGCCGTCTTCTTCTCCGCCCTGCTGAAGCAGGTCTACATCGGCCAGCCCTACGTCCCGCGCAACATCTACCTGCCGGTGGATTTCGACGACCGCGCCGCGTTGGAGGAGCTGCTGGCGGAGAGCCGCGACGGCCGGGTTGAGATCCACGTCCCGCAGCGCGGCGAGAAGCGCTCGCTGCTGGACCTGGCCGCGCGCAACGCCAAGCAGTCGTACGACCAGCGCTTCCGCGTCCTCCAGCCCGCGACGCGCGCCATCCAGCAGGCGCTGCAGGACGCGCTCACCCTGCCCGAGCTGCCCCACCGCATCGAGTGCTTCGACATCTCCCACATCCAAGGGGCGGAAACGGTGGCCTCCATGGTGGTCTGGGAAGACGGTAAGATGAAGAAGTCCGACTACCGCAAGTTCCTCATCAAGAGCGTGGAAGGCGTGGACGACTTCGCGGCCATGCGCGAAGTGGTCGCCCGGCGCTACAAGCGCCTGCAAGCAGAACAGAAAAACGACAAGCAGAAGATGCCCTCGCTCATCCTTGTTGATGGCGGCCTGGGACAGCTTCACGCCGCCGCCCAGGCGCTCGAGTCGTTGCAGATCGTCCACCAGCCGCTGGCGGCGATCGCCAAGCGCGAGGAGATCATCTACGTCCACGGCCAGGAGGACGAGCCGCTGGCGCTCGACCGCCACTCGCCGGTGCTGCACCTGATCCAGCGCATCCGCGACGAGAGCCACCGCTTCGCCGTCACCTTCCACCGCAAGCGCCGCCAGATGCGCGACCGCGCCTCCGAGCTGCTGGAGATCCCCGGCATCGGCGAAACCACTCGCCGCCGCCTGCTCGAGCACTTCGGCAGCGTTCAAGCGGTCAAGGCCGCCGGCGCCGCCGCCCTCGCCGCCGTCGTCACCCGGCCGCAGGCCGAAGCCATCCTCGGCCACTTCCGGAGGTAAGGGGAGAACGAAACCAATGCGCCGGTTCGTGCTTCTGATGATCGCCATCACCCTGGCGCCGTCCGTGTGCGCGCAAATCGCCTCCTCCAGGTCGGCCCTCCGGCCCGCGCGCGCGCTCTGGGTCTGGAAGCCTGCCTTGTTCGAGGATCCCGGCGAGTTGGAGGCCCTGCTTGCCTTCACCGCCAAGAAACGAACCAGCACGATTTTCTTCTCGGCGGCAACCCAACGGCTGCAACACGAGCCCGAGCTCTACCGCCGCCTCATCCGCCGCGCTCACGCCCAGGGAATCACTGTGCAGGCCCTGAACGGCGAGCCGGACTGGCTCTTCCCCGACCGCCGCTCCGGCGCTGTCGCTTTCCTGGAGGCGGTGCGGCACTATGACGGAGAAAGCCGCCCGACCGAGCGCTTCGACGCCATCCACCTGGATGTCGAGCCCCAGTCGCTGCCGGAGTGGAAGGCCGTACGACACGAAGACCTGGCCGCGCGCTACCTCGCGTTCGTTGATTGGATCCGCGATCAGGCGCGCCCGCTGGCGCTCCCGCTGGTAGTGGACGTGCCGGTCTCGTTCAACCGGATTACAGCCGGTCCCCGGTCCATGAGCGAAGCGGTCCTCGACCGGGCCGACCAGATCGTGGTGATGACATACAAGGACACCGCTCAGAAGGTCGTGGACGCCAACCGGGCAAAGATGGAGTCCGCGGACGCTGCCGGGAAAAAGCTCTGGATCGGCATCAGCGCCGATCCCTCCCACCTGCCCGCGAACTCTGCCAGCGGGCCTGCGGAGTCAGACCTGGAAGCAATCGCCGCTTCCGTTGAGGCGGCATTCCAACGGCACCCGAGCTTCCTCGGCGTCGCCATCCACGACTACGCCCGCTACCGACGGCTGGTTCCTTAGGTCCGCCCTCCGCGGATGGCCTTCGTGTCCCGGAGCCTGCCCCGAGCGGGGCCGAGGGGTGTCCTTCGTGGTCATGCTTTTGACTTGCTCCGCGCCTCCGTGCCTCCGTGGTTCAAGCCGAGCTTGCATGACGGCCAGAGAACCGGGAGAATCACAGAAGCCCATGAAACGCGCCCTCTTCGCGCTGCTGGTCGTGGCAAGTCTCGCCGTGGTGCTCATCCCGGCGTGGATCATCCGGCCATTCCGCGGCCAGTCGCCGGAGGCCCTGACGCTGGCGCTCACGCTGCGCACCTGGGCGCCGCTGGTAACCGTCGTGACCGGCCTCGCCGCCCTGATCCTGGCGTTCGGGCTCTTGCGTGGCTCGCGCTGGCCGCGGAAGGCGCTGGTCACCGTGGGAGTGCTGCTGGTGGTCGCCTCCGCCGCGCTGGCGCGCTTCAATTACTTCGAGCGCGTCTTCTTCCGGCCCATCACCACCCCGCAGTTCGAGAGCGCGGCGCAGGTCAAGCTCGATTCCGACGAGATGGTGCTGGCGGTGCGCAGCGGCGCCCAGGCCCGCGCCTATCCCATCCGCGCCATGGCCTACCACCACCTGGTCAACGACACGCTGGGAGGCGTGCCGCTGGTCGCCACTTATTGAACGCTGTGCCACACCGGTCTGGTGTGGAAACGGACGGTCGGGGGAAGGACGCTCAGCTTTCACCTGGCCGGCATCAACAACCAGAACTTCCTCATGCGCGACGCGGAGACCGGCACCTGGTGGCAGCAGGTCTCGGGCAAGGCCCTGTTCGGACCGCTCGCCGGCCAGCAGCTCGAATTCATGCGCAGCGACGAGCTG
>DASYVL010000069.1 GCA_035937135.1 Terriglobales bacterium | reverse complement strand
ATCTGCATTCGTCTCCTCACATGTCCAAGCAGCCGAAGAACGGCAAGCTCCGCTCGCCCGAGACTGCGGGGGAGCCTCTCCCTCCGGAGCAGGCCACACGCAAGGCAGTGGCCGCGGTGTTCCGCGACTTGGGCCTGATTGTGCAAGCGATGATCGACCGAGCCAAGGAGGGCAGCCATCTTCACGCCAAACTGCTCTTCGACTTTGCCGGCATCTCGGCGGCGTCGTTGCCGCCCGAGACCGTGGCCGAGCAGCCCTCCCTGGCCCGGCTGCTGATGGAGAAGCTGGAGCAGATGGCGGAGGAAACCGCATCGGCGGAGGACGAGCGTCCTGTAGAATGAAATTTCTTCGCGCGCGATGGCGGATTCGCCGTTCGGCACGGGACGCATTCATGGACATGAGCTGGGTCACCGACCGGATCGCGGTCGGCGGGGGCATCTGGAATCCGGTGCGCATGGCAGAGGTCGCCGGCGCCGGCATCACCCACGTCATCGACATGCAGATCGAGTTCGACGACACGCCCCTGGCCGGGCCCCACGGCATTGAGGTGCTGTGGAATCCGGTGGACGACGACTTCCAGCCCAAGCCTCCGGAGATATTCCAGCGGGGCGTGGACTTCGCGCTGGCGGCGCTGGAGCAGGACGACAGCAAACTTTTGATCCACTGCGCGGCCGGCGTCCACCGCGCCCCCATGATGGCGCTGGCTGTGCTGCGCGCCCTGGGCTGGGAACTGAACGACGCCTGCGCCCTCATCCAGACGCGCCGCTACGCCGCCGACTTTGCCGATGTTTACGTCCGCAGCGTTGAGGATTTCATGCGCTCCTGCGCCTCCGCTCAAAAGTAAGGCTTCGCTTTTCCAAGCTTCTTTCGCACGAAAGCAATGAGAAAACTCTTCTTCCATCCGGGCCGCCCCGCGGGGCGGCTTTTTTACTGCCTGATCTCGGTGCTGGTGGCCGTGGGTGTGTCTCGCGGCGCGCCGCCTGGCCGCCGCCGCCGGCGACCACCACCATCAGCGACGTCATCTACCGCGCCGACGGCTCGACCGCGGCCGGCACCCTGCTGATCACGTGGCCCGCCTTCACGACGGCAGACAACCGGGCCGTGCCCGCGGGCTCCATGAGCCTGGCCATCGGTCCCTTCGGCGCCATCAACCTGGCTTTGGTCCCCAACCAGGGTGCGACGCCGCCCGGGACCTACTACAAGGTGGTGATGAAGCTCAACGAAGCCGACGCCTGGCTCCGATTCGGCGCCTCTTTGTTCGGCACCGCCTTCGTCAGCTTCACCGGCGTCTGGGGGATGAGCATCTGGGCGCTTTATCCCAGGCTGGGAGTGCTGGCAGCGCTGGCGCTGGGCTTCGCCGACGGCCTCATCGCCATGGCGGCGACCACGTTTCTGCTGTGGTCGCGCTCGCCGCTCACTCGCGGCATCCCCCTCATGGTCCCGTCACGATTGGCCGACAAAGCCCGCCAGGAAGACACCACCTACACCGAGCGCCGGTAGAATCTGCCCGGAACCACCCCGAGCGTCGTCCTGCGCGCAGCGAAGGATCTATGCATTGGGTCTCAAACAAAAGCGGCAGGCACTTGGCCTGCCGCTCGTCTCCCAATCGAAAATCTGACTGCTAATTGCTGACGGCTTGCCTTATCCGAGCTCTTCGTTCCAGTTCTCCAAATACTTCTTCACCAACGCCATGAACTGGTCGGCGACCGCGCCATCGATCACGCGGTGATCGAAGCCCAGCGAGAGCTGCACGACGGAGCGCACGGCGATTCCGTCCGCGCCCGTCGTCGGATCGCTGACCACCAGCGGCGCCTTATGGATGCCGCCCACGCCCAGGATTGCCACCTGCGGCTGCATGATGACGGGCGTCCCGAAGAGCGCGCCGAAGCTGCCCGGGTTGGTGATGGTGAACGTCCCACCCTGGACCTCGTCCGGCATCAGCTTCTTGGTGCGAGCGCGCTCGCCCAAGTCTGTGATGGCCCGCTGCAGCCCCAGAAAGTTGCGCTCCTCCGCGTTCTTGATGGCCGGGACGATCAGCCCCCAATCGAGCGCCACCGCGATCCCCAGATGGATCTCTCGGTGATAGTGGATGTTCTCGCCCTCGATGGAAGCGTTCACGATGGGGAACTGCTGGATGGCGTTGACCGCCGCTCGTGCGAAGAAGGGCATGAAGGTCAGCCGACTGCCGGTGCGCTGCTCGAAGCCCGCCTTCTCCCGCTCGCGCAACTGCGCGATGCGCGTCATGTCCACCTCGAAGACGGTGTGGACGTGAGCACTGATGTGCTTCGACTCCACCATGCGCGCCGCGATGGTCTTGCGCATGGAAGTCATGGGCACAATCTCGCCGGGAATCGGGGCAGGCGCAGGCATAGCCGCCGGAGTCGCCGCTGCACGTGCCGCCGGCGCCATGGCCGGAGCCGCCGCTGCCACGGCCGCAGCGGGCCGTGCAACTGCCGCTGCAGCGCCCCCGCCGTGCTGCACCACAAACGCGGCGATGTCGTTCTTGGTGATGCGCCCGCCCAGGCCCGTCCCCGCGACGTTCCCCAGCGCGACGTTGTTGTCCTTGGCGATGCGCCGCACCAGCGGTGACGAGCGAATGCGCTGCCCGCTGGCGTCGCGATCCGCCGCCGGAAATTCGATGACCGCACTCGGCGCCGCGGCTGGCGCTGGCGGCGCTTTCGCTGCCGCCGCCGCTTCCGTCGGCGCCGTCTTTTTTGCGGCTGGCGCCTCCGCCGGCGCAGCCTTGGGCTTCTCCGCCGCTTTCGCGGCCTTGGCCGGCTCGGCTTTTGCCGCAGCCGGAGCTCCCGCCGCCTCTCCCTCCCCGGCCGCCTTGGCCGGCTCGGCCTTTGCCGGAGCCGCAGCTCCCGCCTCCTCTCCCTCTCCGGCCGCTTTGGCCGGCTCGGCTTTGGCTGGACTCGGAGCCGTAGTTCCCGCCGCCTCTCCCTCCCCTGCAATCACTCCCACCACAGTGTTCACCTGCACCGTAGTGCCTTCCGCGACCTTGATCTCCTGAAGCACGCCCGAAGCCGGCGCCGGGATCTCCGCGTCCACTTTATCGGTCGAGATCTCGAACAGCGGCTCGTCGCGCTGCACCTTCTCCCCGGGCTTCTTCAGCCACTTGGTCAGTGTGCCCTCAAAGATGGACTCCCCCATCTGCGGCATGATCACATCAGTCGGCATAGAAACCTTCCCTTAGGAATAAGCTGCGGGCCTTCCCCAAACCGTCATTATATCCCGCCACGAGTTCTCGTCCGGAGCGCAGGGCGCGCCACCTCACAGGCCTTTCTCCCACTTCTCCTTCACCGCCGGCGGCAGGTTGTTCCAGTGCTCGAGGAAGAGCGTGACCTTCCACATGTCGTCCTCGCTCAGCGTCCTGTCCCAAGCGGGCATGCCGGTGTAACGGACGCCGTTCTTGACGATCCAGTAAGTCTCGTTGTCGGGCTTGTCGGGCGGATCCTCAGGAAACTGAGGCACGGGAGGATAGAAGGAGTGCCCCAGGGGATTCTCCTTCTTGACCGGCGAGCCGTGGCAGACGACGCAGTTCATGTTGTAGATCATCATGCCCTGGGCGAGGTTCTCGTCGGTGGGCGGGATGGGATTGGCGGT
>DASYVL010000068.1 GCA_035937135.1 Terriglobales bacterium | reverse complement strand
CCGTGAACGTGGACACCCCGGAAGATTACCAGCGGCTGACCACGGCCTGAGCATCCGGGCTTAGTTCCCTTTCAACTGATTCAAAGCAGCGGCCAGCGCATCCATGGCCAGATGGCTGGCGTGCTGCGACTCCGGCGCCAGGCCGCCGACGGCCGCTACCAAGTCCACGCGGCGCAGGGCGCGGGCCTCGGCCGCGGATTTTCCCTGGAGTAACTCGGTGAGTGCGGAGCCGCAGGCGATGGATGGGACGCAACCTTTGGTCAGAAACCGGGCTTGGGCGATGCGGCCGCCGTCAAGCTTCAGGCTCAGGCGCATGATGTCGCCACAGGCCGGGTTCTCGACCTCGGCGATGGCGTCGGCGCATTCAATCTCGCCCACGTTGCGCGGGTGCTCGAAGTGGTCGAGAAGCTGGGGCGAATAGGTGGCCACGGCCGCAATTCTAACAACAGCAGCTCCGTAGAGGTCGTCCTCGCCGCCTGGTGTGGCGCCGGCGACCGCGTCCCGCTGGAAAAGATCGTCGCGCAGCGGGGCTGGCAGAAGGTGAGCGCGGTGCGCGCTGGTCGAGTGTATTGCATCCGCGACCAGTACCTGAACACGCCGGCTGCCACGCTGATGGCGGGGCTCAAGGCGCTGGCCGCCGCCATCCGCCCCGACCTCTTCCCTGCCGCAAAGGGATTGCGGCGCATCGCGCCGGCGGTACGCCCTTCCCAGGCCAAACCGGGGCTTGTGATTTAATAGCCAGCTATGCCGGTAGAAAGCAGCAAACAGGAGCTGGCCCGGGAACTGGAGCATCGGGCCGTCTCCTCCCCTTCTGTCGAGCACCTGATGACTTCGATCGCGAGCCGCCTGGCGCAGCAGCTTCCGACCTACAACTGGGTGGGCTTCTACATGCTGGAGCAGGGCGCGAAGGAGCCGACGCTGGTACTGGGTCCGTTCGTGGGCGCGCCCACGCCGCACACGCGCATCCCGCTCGATCAGGGCATCTGCGGCGCGGCGGCCTCGAGCGGGCACACCGTCGTGGTGGACGACGTCCACTCCGACCCGCGCTATCTTTCCTGCTCGATCGAGACCAAGTCCGAGATCGTCGCCCCCATCTTTGTGCAGGGACAGGTGGTGGGCGAGCTGGACATTGACAGCCACTCCCCGGCCGCCTTCGGGCCGGACGACCGCCAACTAGTGGAGCACTGCGCCCGGCTGGTAGGACGCTATCTCGAGAAAGCTCCCATTCGATGAAGCTGGTGGTGGCGGCGCTCATCCTGCGCGAGAGCACGGTGCTGGCCTGCCAGCGCACCAAGCACCAGACCATGCCCTTGAAGTGGGAGTTCCCCGGCGGCAAGATCGAACACGGGGAGCAGCCCCGGGACGCCCTGCGGCGCGAGCTGGAGGAAGAGCTGGGCATCGCGGCCCGCGTGGGCGACGAAGTGGCGCGCCTCACGCACGTCTACAAGAACGGGAACGCGGTGGAGCTGCGCTTCTTTCTGGTGCGCGAGTTCGAGGGCGAGGTGGAGAACTGCATCTTCGCCGACGTGCGCTGGGTGGAGCGCACCAAACTTCCCGCCTATGACTTCCTGGAAGCCGACCAGGAGCTGGTGCGGCAGATCGCCGCGGGCGGGGTCATCTAGAAGTCAGCGAAAAATGTGGCGGCGGTGGTAGTAGTACACGGAACATGCGATCCAGAAGGCCAGCCCCACCAGAACCATCAAGAGCATGATGAGGAAGGTGGGCTCCTTGGGTTGCGCCACCAGGGCCAGCAGGCAGATCCCGACAAAGAAGACGTGCAGTCCCGCCCAAACGAAGACCAGGATCATTCCCATCTTTGATTTGCGCACCAGGCCGAAGCCGGTGAGGGCGGCCAGCCCCAGCAGCAACATCAGGATGCCGGCTCCCAGGCGGGTCTCAGAGTCGCTCTTGGGGTCCAGCAGAACCGCCAGAAACAGCAAGAAGAGAAGCGGGCTGACCACCAGCATTCCCCAGCCGTGGATGTATCCCCACAGGTAGGGTGACGGCACGGGCGGAGCTGGGGCCCCGAGGAAGGCCGCGGGAGGCGCGAGAAAAACCTGCCCGGGGACGGACTGCGGCAGGCTGGCGCCGCACTTCAGGCAGAAGGCGGCCTGCGCCGGGTTCTCCGTCCCACAGCTGGGGCAAAACATGAGTCCGCCTTTCCCTGCCAAGAGGATTTACGCGGCGCGATTATGCCCCGGCCCCTCGCATGAGGCAAGACCCTTTCCCGCAGCCGCTGTCTAGAGGGTCCAGAGCATGGCCGCGCTCAGCACGATCATGACCACGGCGGTGCTCCAGGCGACGGCGTTGTCCAGGCGCGAATTGGTGTGGCTGCCCATGAGCTCGGGCTTGTTGATGAGCCGGAGCATGAAGAACAGGACAAAGGGAAGCAGGATGCCGTTCAGCACCTGGGAGAAGACCGCCACCTTGAGCAGGGGCAGACCGGGCCACAGGATGACGCCGGCGCCGGCGGCGATGAGGACGGTGTAGAGCCAGTAGAAGAACGGGGCCTCGCGGAACCCCTTGTCCACTCCCGACTCGAAGCCCAGCCCCTCACAGATGGTGTAGGCGGTGGAGAGGGGGAGGATGCAGGCGGCAAAGAGGGAGGCGTTGAACAGCCCAGCGGCGAAGAGGAAGAAGGTCCACTGACCGGCAAACGGGCGCAGGGCTTCCGCGGCGTCGGCAGCGCTGCTGATCTGGTGATGTCCGTGGACGTACAGGGTCGCGGCGCAGGCCATGATGATGAAGGCGGCGACGATGTCGGTGAAGATGGAGCCGACAAAGACGTCGATGCGGGCCGCCCGATATTGCCGCTCGGTGATCCCCTTCTCCACGATCGAGGACTGCAGATAGAACTGCATCCAGGGCGCGATGGTGGCGCCGATAATGCCCACGGTGAGGTAGAGATAGGCGGAGTCGGCGAACAGGGAGTGCGCCGGCGGAGTCACGGTACGGAACAGAGCTTCATCCCACTTGGGACGCGAAAGGATCCCGGCCACGATATAGGAAAGATAGAAGAACGAGGCGATCAGGAAGACCTTCTCCACCGTCTTGTAGTTCCCCTTCACCACCAGGAGCCACACCAGAACGGCGGCGGCGGGAACGGTGAAATAGCGGGAAAGGCCGAACAACTCCAGGCTGGTAGCGACGCCGGCGAACTCCGCGATGACGTTGAAGAAGTTGGTGATCACCAGCGCCACCATCATGAGGAAGGTGATGCGCAGGCCGAACTCCTCGCGGATGAGGTCGCTCAGCCCTTTGCCGGTGACCGCGCCCATGCGGGCCGCCATCTCCTGCACCACGATGAGGGCCAAGGTCATGGGAATGATGGTCCAAAGCAGGAGGTACCCGAAGTGAGCTCCGGCAAAGGAGTAGGTGTAGATGCCGCCGGCATCGTTGTCCACATTCGCGGTGATGAAGCCCGGGCCCAGCACGGCCAAGAAGAGCAGGATCCGGGTCTTCCAGTGCTTCAGCCATTTCATGATCGGTCGCCAGTGCTCAGAACTCAGTTCCCTTTCGGCCCAACGGGTCGCGCATTTCGAAGCGCGCTACAGCTTGCTGCGTAGCAGGTTGATCACTACGTCGGCGGTGATCACTCCGGACAAGCGGCCTTGCTCGTCCACCACCGGCAAGCTCAGCAGGTTGTACTTATCGAAGAGCTCGACCACATCCTTCTCGCCGGCGCCGGCCGGGCAGGAGATGACGGGCTGGGTGATCAATGCAGAAAGCTGGGTCTCCTCCCGCGCCATGGCCAGGCTGGCCAGGGAGACGGCGCCAACGAGCTTCTCGTCGTGGTCCACTACGTAGACGGCGCTCAAGGTCTCGGGCGCTCCTTCGTAGGAGCCCAGGGCCTGGATGGCGTCCTCGACCGTGGCGCTGGATGCGAAGTACAGATAGTCGGTGGTCATGCGGCCGGCGGCGGTGTTTTCCTTGAACTCCAGGAGCTCGGACACTTCCTCGCGCTCGGCCGGCTGCATCTCCTCCAAGATCTCTTCGGAGGTCTCCTCGGAGAGGTCGCCCAGCAGGTCGGCGGCGGCGGCGGGGTTCATCTCCTCCATGATGTCGGCGGCGCGGTCGGAATCGAGGGACTCCATGATGGAAACCTGGAGCTTGGGCTCGATCTCCTCCAGGGCGCCGGCGGCGACCTCTTCGTCCAGGGTCTCAAAGACGGCCTCGCGCTCGGCGGGCGCCAGCTCTTCCAAAATGTCGGCGATATCCGCCGGGTGCAGCTTCGCCAGACGGTCGTGGGAGATCTTCAGCTTCACCCGCCGCGCCGGGTCGGTCTCGATCAGGTCCACGAACTCCCAGGGAATGGCGTGCTGGGGAATCTTGGCGAGTAGCAGGCGCAGAGCCCGCGCCGGCACCACTCCCTTGAGCAGGCGGCGCACGGCGCCGCGCGCACCCACGTCCACTTCGCCGATACGCAGCACCACGAGCTGATTGATGAGCTCGGGATACAGGTCCACGTCGTTCACGCGCACCACCTTGCGGCCGTGGACGTCGATGATCTGCTGGTCGAGCAGGTCGCGTTCCAGGAGCAACAGCCCCTCCCCGCCGACGAAGGGAGGCCAGTCGGCGGCCAGGGCCGCGGCGCGCACCGTTCCGCCGCCCACCGCAGCTAGCACGTCGCGCCCCAGCATGCGATCGCCGGAGGCGGTCTTCACGATCAGGCAGGCCACGCTCGCGGTGTCCTCCTGGGGCGCCACCGCGACCTCGCGCACACGTCCGCCGACCGCGCCGGCAGGATCCAGCACCGGCACGCCCAGCAGCTCGGAGAGTGCCAGACCAGGCATTCCATTTGGAGAATACCAGCGCTCGAGGCGCCGGAGTTAGTGGTTAGTGAGGCACGCGCCGGGTTTCTCCGAAGCAGGATGGGAGCCGGACCCAGCGGAGCCACTGGGCTT
Source organism: Terriglobales bacterium (assembly GCA_035937135.1). Taxonomy (NCBI): domain Bacteria; kingdom Pseudomonadati; phylum Acidobacteriota; class Terriglobia; order Terriglobales; species Terriglobales bacterium. The sequence continues at coordinate 3,171 of DASYVL010000068.1, read as the reverse complement.
TGCGTTGACATTTCCGCACCCGACAGGCACACTACCGAATTCCCGGAAGAGGCACGTTTCCGTGGGTCTCCAGGGCCGGCAGCGTCGGAGCCCCGCGCGACGAGGCCTGCGCGCCGGGGATAACGCCAGGAACAAGCATTCTTAAGATGACCGAGAAGCGGGTCTCCTACACGCTGGACTCAACCCTGGACAGCGTCGACATGGCCGAGGACGCCGCCGCGAAGCTCGCGACCAGCGCGGGTTTCAGCGAGGAGGACCGCTATCGTATTGCCATCGCGGTGCGCGAGGCGGCGGTGAACGCCGTGCTGCACGGCAACGGCTCGAATCCACAGAAGAAGATGACCGTTTCTTATGAGAACACGGGCGACTCCCTGGTCATCACCATCGCCGACCAGGGCAACGGGCTGGACCCGAAGAACATCCCGGATCCGCTGGCCCCGGAAAACCTGTTGAAGCAATCCGGACGGGGCATCTTCCTGATCCGGTCGTTTATGGATGAAGTGCGGTTCCGCGCGCTGGGACCGGGTACCGAGATTACTTTGATCAAGCACGTCGGGAGCGCGTCTCCCGGCGTCAAGGAGGAGACGCAGTGAGCATGAAGGCCAGTCAACGCGAGGTGGACGGCGTCACGGTGCTGGACCTGAGCGGGCGCATCACGCTTGGGGAAGGCAGCGTTCTGCTGCGCGACAGCATCCGCGACCTCATCGCCAAGGGAATCAAGAAGATCCTGCTCAACCTGGGAGACGTGACCTACATCGACAGCTCGGGCATCGGGGAGCTGGTCAGCGCCTTCACCACCGTCCGCAACCAGGGCGGCGAACTGAAGCTGCTGAACCTGACCAAGAAGGTGCACGACCTGCTGCAGATCACCAAGCTCTATACCGTCTTCGACGTGAAGGACGACGAAGCCACGGCCATCCAGTCCTTCAAGAAGTAGTTCCCGCCCCGGCCCGGGTGGCGGCTCCCGCAGGGAACGTGGCGCGGAGCCGACGAGTCCCGGCCCGGGAGCCGGCCGCCAGCCCATGCGCATCTCCCGTCTCGACAAGTCGCAGGTGGACGCCGACAGCGGCGCCATCTATGACCACTACCTCAAGGCCCGGGGCAATGTCCCCAACATGTTCCGCACCGTGGCCCACCGCCCGGAGATCCTACGCACCCTGGTGGCCCACTTCCGCGCGGTCATGGAAAGCGGCACGGTGCCCGCCAAGCTGAAAGAGCTGGTCATCGTCCGCACCTCCCAGATGAACGACTGCGAGTATTGACTGTCCTCCCACACCGCCTTGGCAAGGCGGCTGGGCTGGAGCCAGGAGCAGCTCGATCACCTGGCCGAGTTCGAGAATCGCTCCGACTTCGACGAAAAGGAAAAGATCTCACTGCGCTTCGCCGAGCGCATGACCCGGGAATCGCACGGCGTGGACGAAGCCCTGTGGGCCGACCTCCGCCGTTTCTTCGACGAGGGCGAAGTGGTGGAGCTGGCCGCCGCCATCGGCCTGTTCAACTATTTCAACCGCTTCAACAACGCGCTGGAGATGGAGCCCACCAAGTAGCTGCGAGGCCCGAGTTTTGAGATACCGTCAAACACCTGGCCGGGTGCTGGTCATGAGGCTGCTGACCATCCTGCTGTTCTCCGCCTCCCTGGCCGCGAAGTGTCTGCCCATAGGCGAGGCGCTGAAGCACATCGGCGATACCCGCTGCGTCTTCGCCAAAGTGCTGACCGTCAGCGAGAGTCCCAACGGCGCCTGGTTCCTGAACTTCTGCGACGATTACCGGGAGTGTCCGTTCACCGTGGTGGTCTTCGCCCGCGACCTGCGCGACGTGGGCGACGTACGCTTCCTGGCGGGCAAGGAGGTCGAGATCCACGGCAAGATCCGCGAGTACCAGGGACGCGGGGAGATCATCCTGAAAGACCGGCGGCAGCTGCGCGGCGAATCGGCCAAGATCCCGCCCGTCCCCAAGGACTACGACGCCTCGCGCCACGGCAGCTACAGCGCGGGAGCGTTCAAACCCAGCAAGTCCTCCCAGAAGCCAGCGAAGGCGAAGCCTCCGATCGCGCGCAATCCTTCGGACGCGGAAAGTCCCGCCGAGGAACCTGCGCAGTCGCCCAAGTAGCTACACCAGACCCTTGCGCAACTCTTCTAGAGGATATTTCGTCCCGCGCCAGACCACGCCTCCCCGCCCCAGCACAAGGAACATGGAACGCAGCAGGGTATAGGCAAACAGGGTTGTACTGATGGGATGCAGCACGACGTAGAGTGGGGAGATGCGCGAGTATCGCGACATGCCGAGATAGATGAGCGCGATTGCGCCCACGGCCAGGGCGTAACCCAGCCGCGCCCAGCCCGGGGCGAACACCAGTCCTGCGAAAGGCCCCAGATTGAAGAGCAGCAGCAGAAACGCGGCGCCGACGGTTCGCGGCCAGCGGTAGAGCATGAGCGCGAACAAATTCTTGGTGAGGTTGTCGAGGACGCCCAGGGCGCCGTGGCCCCAGTGCAACGAGATCAGGCCGTATCCCGAGGCGACGCGCTGCGCGTAGCCGCCCTCCTTCACCAACTTGCCCAGCTTCATGTCGTCGAGCACGTCCATGCGCAGCGCCTGGCGCGCCCCCAGGTCTTCATACACGCGGCGGCGAATCAGGTTGAAGGCCCCCATGCCGACGTAGTCCTGCGCCCTGGGGTCGGAAACCTTCCACGGCCGATGCCCGAAGACGACCAGCGTGGGGAAGAACGCGAACATCATGCGCTCGCTCAGCGAGTGCATTTGGGCCGTGGGGAAAAGTACGAGGTGGTCGGCGCGACTCTCTTCGGCGCACAGCAGGGCGCGGCGCAGAGCGTCGGGACGGAAGCTGACGTCGGCGTCGGTGAAGAGCAGCCAGTCGCCGGTGGCCTGATGCGCCGCCAGGCCCATGGCATGCGGCTTGCCCAGCCATCCCGGCGGAAGCTCGCTGACGTGCAGAACGCGCAGGCGCTCCGGATTCTCGCGCGCCAGCCGGTCCAGGATCTCGCCAGTGCGGTCGGAGGAACGGTCGTTGACGGCGATCACTTCGTAATCGGGATAGTCGAGGCCGAGGAGCGATCCGACCGCTGCCTCGATGTGGTCTTGTTCGTTTCGCGCAGCGACAATGACGCTCGCCCGCCGCCTGACCTCAGGCCACCGGTCCCACTCCGGCCCGGT
>DASYVL010000067.1 GCA_035937135.1 Terriglobales bacterium | reverse complement strand
ACTCATCGGTCGAGCGCGTCATCCTGCCCGACTCCACCATCTTGCTCGATTACATGCTGAACCGCGCTGCCAACCTGATTGACACGCTGCTGGTCTATCCCAAGCGCATGCGCGCCAACCTCGAGAGCACAGGCGGACTGGTGTTCAGCGGGCAGCTACTTCTGGATTTGGCCGAGGCCGGCATGTCGCGCGAGGACGCCTACCGCCTGGTGCAGAAGCACGCCATGCGCGCCTGGAAGGGTGGGGAGTGCTTCCACGATCTCGTGCTCAAGGACAAGCAGATCACGAAGCGCCTCTCCCGCAAGCAGCTCGACCGCGCCTTCGAGCTCAAGCGCCAGTTGCGAAATGTGGACAAGATCTTCGCACGGGTCTTTCCTGCGCAGTCCCCTAGCCGGAAATCCAGAAGAAATAAATAGGACGGGCTGAGCAGGTCACGGAAGGCCATTTCCTCCTCCGTGTCTCCGTGTCTCCGTGGTGAAAACTGACCTACAGCCGGTTGATCATCGAGGCCACGTAGCCCGCGCCGAAGCCGTTATCAATGTTGACCACGCTGACGTTCGAGGCGCAGGAGTTCAGCATCCCCAGCAGCGCCGCCAATCCTTTGAAGGACGCTCCGTAACCGACGCTCGTGGGCACGGCGATGACGGGGACGCGCAGCAGCCCGCCCACCACGCTGGGCAGTGCGCCCTCCATGCCGGCGCAGACGATGACCACGCGCGCCTCGGTCAGCGCAGCGCGGTGGGCCAGCAGCCGATGGATTCCGGCGACGCCGACGTCGTACAGGTGCTCGACGTCGTTGCCCATGACCTCGGCGGTGACCACGGCTTCTTCCGCCACCGGGATGTCGCTGGTCCCGGCCGAAACGACGGCGATGGTTCCCTTTCCATAATTCTTGCGGTCGCGCTGGAGGACGATGGCCCGCGCCAGCTCGCGGTATTCCGCCCGACGCACCGACTTGCGCACCGCAGCGAAGTGCTGGTGCGTGGCCCGCGTCGCCAGGACGTTCCCGCCCGCCTTGGCCAGCCGCGCGAAGATGGACGCAACCTGACGCGGCGTCTTGCCTTCGGCCAGCACCACCTCTGGCATCCCGGCGCGCAGACGGCGATGGTGGTCCACCTTGGCGAAGCCCAGGTCTTCGAAGGGCATATGCCGCAGGCGGGCGACCGCCTCGTCGGCCGAGAGCTTCCCCCGGCGGACTTGCTCGAAGAGTTTGCGCAGCGATTCTGGGGTCATGCGAGCACTCAGCTTACCATCGTGTCTCGTAGAGACGTTGCATGCAACGTCTCTACAATGCGATAACTATCACCCCTATGCCCACGCCTCGCACCCTGACCGTGGCCACCACCGGCGCCAGCGGCGCCGAGTTCTGCCGCCGGCTGCTGCTGGCGCTGGAGCGCGACCGGCGGGTGAAGACGGTGAACTTCATCGCCTCCGATAACGCCCTGCGCGTGCTGGCCGAGGAGGTCACGCTCCGAGGGCGGAGCGATCTGGTGGCGCAACTGCTGGGCA
>DASYVL010000066.1 GCA_035937135.1 Terriglobales bacterium | reverse complement strand
TAGCCCATCTCGCTGAGTTGTGCCGAGGGGATGCGCAGCTTGGCGTTGATCTTGTCAATGACCGCGCCCGTGCCCCCGGCGCACTTGTCGTTCATGGAGGGCAGCTTCTTCTTCTTGCCGGTCTCCGGGTCTTCCTTGAAGATGATGATCTTGGCGTCCTGCCCGCCCAGTTCGATCACCGAGCCGCACTCGGGGTAGAGCTTTTCCACGGCCAGGGAGACGGCGTTCACTTCCTGCACGAACTTGGCGCCGATGTGCTTGGCGATGCCCGAGCCGCCTGAGCCGGTGATGAAAGCGCGGAAGTTCTCAGGAGGCGTGCCGGGGAAGTCGGCCTCGATGGCCTTCAGCATCTCCAGGCACTTTTCCGGCTGTTTGGTGTCGTGGCGCTGGTAGTCGCCCCACAGCAGCTCGCCCGTGGCATCGTCGCACACCACCACCTTCACGGTGGTCGAGCCTACGTCCACACCCATCCACAGCAGGTCGTACTTCTGTTGCGGATTCGCCTTGTCGGTCAGTCCCATTTATCTCCCGGAGCGTAGAGACGCGGCATGCCGCGTCTCAATAACTAATGCGCGTCCACGTGATACGGAATCTTCGCGCCCATCTTCTCCGCCGTGTGGATGGCGAAGTTGGCGGCCGTCCCGATCACGCCCTTGTACTTGGGCGTCCGGTAGAGAGCGCGCTTCATCTCCGGATGCGCGTCCACGTAGGTGTGCAACTCTTCCAAGCTCTTGCCCAGCTTCTCCATCACGCCCTTGAACTCGGTCTTGGCCTTGATCTTGGCCTCGCCCAGCGCCATCTGCACCCGGCTGTGGGCGTTGATCTCGCCTTCGCCCGAGGTCTCGACGGGCAGGTAGATCATGTCCTTGTAGTGGGCCACCACGGCCGACTGCGCGCCGTCCGATTGCGTCGAGGGCATGCAGCCGAAGGGCTTGAGCGAGAGCACCATGTGCGCCAGGTCGCGGTTGGAGTAGTAAATGTTCTTCGCGACTTCCAGATGGCCCTCGCCGCCGGCCGCGCGCGAGTTGTAGTAAGGATGCGCCACCCGCTGCAGTTCGTACTGGCTGACCAGCGCGTGCCCGCTGCCGCCCAGGGCTTCCACGATCTTCTGGTACTCGCGGGAGAAGATGGCTTCCGCCGCCTTCAGCTTCATCAGCTTGTTGCGGTAGTTCCACTCGATCTTGGCGTGCTTGTCCAGCCGCCACATCGGGGGCATGATTGCGCCCTCCTCCAGGCCGCGCTGATCTTTGGTGCGCTGCACCACCTGGTGGATCATGTAGTTGATCCACGTCCCGATGGATTCCACCATCACCTGCGCGCCCTCGCGCTCCAGGAAGCGGAACATGCCAAAGTTGCCGTCGCCCTCGGTGGTCTGCGCCCAGAACTCGCCCGTCACCTTTACGATGGGCTTCACCCGCAGGCGGTCCACTTCGATGGCGTCAAAGCGATCGCGCACCTGGCGCAGCGCGCTGGTGTAGTCGTCGCTATAGAGCTGGTCGAGGAACTTGCCCAGGTACTCGACCGTGCCCTTCATGGGAATCTTGTTGGCAAGCTTGCCCAGGCGCTCTTCCACCGTCCACGGCGATTTCTTCTTGAGCACTTCGTGGAGGAAGTCTACGTTCTGGTCGAGCATGGCGTCGGTCGCGCCCGGCGTGGTTTCGTAGGGGCGCACCAGGTAGCCGACCTCGTTCACGCAGTCGCCCATGTTCAGCCCGTTCAGGATGCTGAGAAAGAAGTCGAGGTTCATGCACAGCCCGGCCTCGGCCTCGGACTGGTTCAATCCGCCGGCCTGCTGGAACAGCATCACGCGGAAGCCGTCAAAGCCGGAGTTGCGCAGCGCCAGCCGGTACTCGGCCTCGTACATCCCGAAGCGGCAGGGGCCGCAGGCGCCCGCGGTCAGGAAGACGTAGTTGTCGATGATGTCCTGGCGCTTCATGCCCCGCTCTTCCAGGTTCTGCAGGAACTGCACCAGGTTGCCGACGGTGAAGTACGTCGGGTTGCACTGGCCGTTGTTGCCGTATTCCTTGCCCAGTTGGAAGGCCTTGACGTTGGGCGTGGGCACGACTTCGACGTTGTATCCCAGACCCTCGAGGGCGCCGTGCACGAGCTTCTCGTGCTTCCAGGTCAGCCCGCCGAACAGCAGCGTGGTGTGCGGACGCTGGTCC
>DASYVL010000065.1 GCA_035937135.1 Terriglobales bacterium | reverse complement strand
TGCACGTCATCGAGCAGCACCTGGAGGGCTGTCCGCGCTGTCGCACCGAGTATGCCGCGCTCACGCGCACGCAAACCCTGGTGGCCGGACTGGGCCGCAAGCCTGCTCCCCCGGAATTGGCGCTGAAGCTGCGCGTGGCGCTCTCGCACCAGGCCTCCCGCAGTTTTGGCCGCCGCCTGGACGCACTCTGGGTGCGCGTGGAAAACGCCATCAACGCCATCATGGTTCCCGCCACGGCCGGCATCCTCACCTCGGTCTTCGCCTTCGGGCTGTTGATCGGGGTCTTTGCCCCGGGACCGCTGCAGGGCGCGCAGGACGTTCCCACCAGCTTGTACACGCCGCCGCAACTGGCCGCTGCGCCCTTTGACTCGCTGGGGGTGGCCGGCGCCGAGTCCCTGGTGGTCGAGATCGCCGTAGACGCCCAGGGCCGGGTGCAGGATTACCGCATCCTCTCCGGGCCCAAGGACGCCCAGAACCTGTTGCCCAAGCTGAACCAGATGCTCATCTTCACCGTCTTCCAGCCGGCAACCAACTTCGGGCAACCCATCCCCGGGCGCACCGTGCTCACGTTCTCCAAGGTCAACGTTCGGGGCTGAAGCCGGGACCTGCGGCCCCGGGCCGAGGTTTGATGGGGTGATAGCGCCCCCAGTTTCTACCCCACCCCCACTTCTAAGGGCGGCGCGTGTGCGCGGGATCGACGTGCGGGGGCGGCAGGGGAGGAGTCGGGAACGCAGGCGCCGACCTCAATAGCACGACTCGCACTTGTCGGCTCTCAAGCTCATGACGACCAGGCTAGCGCGCTTGGCAACGCCGGGTGGGATCGTCTGCGGAAGAGTTCCTTGAAAAACATTCTCTCGGCCAGACACTATGAAAACAGGACCGCTTGGAGCCGTCATCAGAACGAACCCATCGGCATCTTTCAGCGTGAAGTCGAGAGTCGCTCACTTTCAACGGAGTTCCGGACAACCTCCCGACCATGCTCTGCGCTGGTACGCCATGCTGGACCAGACCGTGGATCCGCGCGTCCCTTTTCTGGTGAAGCTGGCGGGACAGCAGCAGGAAGTCGTTTACCACGCGCCTCTACGGAGCCTGGTGGCCCACGACCTCACCCTGGCCCTGCTGCGCGGAGAGCTTTCGCAGCCGGCGGAGGTCACCCGCTGGTTCGACCAGCGAGTCATGTCGGCGCCGTCCAGCGGGCTTCCCGGAGCGGAAGCCCGCCCCCATCCGGCCGGCAGCCAGCGCTGAAAACCCTGCAGAGGCAAAAAAAGGAGCAGCAGACTGGTAAGTCTGTTGCTCCCCTGGCTTGTACCCTCCCCCAGGTACTTCGCCAAAACAAGACTGCAAGTTACTGCAGCGGAGGATCGGCAATCGTGGCAACCGCCGCAGTGTTGAACCGGATCACGCCCGACCCGTCAGAGAAGAACGAGCGCTGACCGGTCTGGCCACGGGCAATCGGGTCGCCGGAAATGGTGTAGGTGACTTCCGGCACCGAACCGCTGAAGCCGGCCAGTGCGAAAGCATAGCCGCTCTTCTGGTTAGGCTTCCCGGCCAGGACTTGGTCAATCAAGCAGGCTGTGGCCGCAGTTGCGGTGCAAGGAGTCGCCCCGCCCAGCGCCGCCAACGTGTTGGCAAAGCCGACGTTGGGATAGTTAGTGGAATAGGTAACTTGCGAGGTGTTGATGGTGCGGATCGAGCCCACCGCCGAAGACTCGTTCGCGGAAATACGCGCACGGAGCAGGTTCGGGATGGCAATCGCGGCGATGATCAGAATGATCGCGACCACGATCAGCAAC
>DASYVL010000064.1 GCA_035937135.1 Terriglobales bacterium | reverse complement strand
GAACGCAGTCAGCTGGTCGGCGTCGGGATGGTTCCCCGCCCCGGCGGCCTGCTGCTCCAGCCGCGCGCGCGCGATCTTGGGAATCTCTGACACGGGCCCCTACCTCGCCTCTTTCTTCCCGGAGAACGTCCGAGCCGCCGTTTCTTGCAGGCGACCGCGGATGTCCACCGCCAGATCGCGCACGTCGGCCTCCAGCGCCTCTTCCGCCTGCCGCTTGCTCATGCCGCGCTGGCGCAGGCCGCTCACGATCTGCTTGCGCAGCCCGGCCGTGATCTTCCCCAGCTTGCGGCTGATGGTGGATTCATGCACGCCCAGCGTCTGCGCAATCTCCGCCAGGGTGCGCTGGTCGAGAAAATATGCCGCCAGGATGAAGCGGTCTTCGGCTGCGAGCGACGCCAGCGCCTGATCCGTGGCCGCCTCCAGGCGCGCGTCCACGGGCGCAGCAGCTTCCGCGGCGGGAGCGGCGAACTGCACGCCCGCTTCTTCCTTTTCTTCCAGGCTCACCAAACGCTTGCCGCGGCGGTAGCGGTTGACGTACTCCTGGGCCAGCACGGTGCGCAGCCAGCCCTCGAGTGAGCCGCGTCCCATGTAGAAGTTCAGCTTGGAAACGCGCTCGCCGTCGCGGGTGGCGGTGCCGTAAAGGTCGGCGTAGAGCGAGTCAGCCAGCTCGCGCGCAGCCGAATCCTCGCGCGCGATGGCTCCGGCGGCGTCGTAGAGCTTTTCGCGATAGCGCAGCAGGAAGTCCTGCCAGGCGGCCTCGTTGCCGGCGGCGCAGCCCCGGGCCAGCGCCAGCTCCTCCACCCACAGGCTGCGATAGAGCTCGAGCGCCTGCTCCTGCCCGGCGTCCGGCGGCAGGTATTTGGCCCCGACTCCCGCCAGGATGCGCACCCACTCACCCGGGTCGAGGCCGTATTTCGCGGCGTCGCTTCGATTAAAGAGCTCGGCGAAGAGCGCGGCCAGGGCCTGCGCCTCGGCCTTCCCGGCGCCCTTGGGCGGGGTGGGCTGGGTCGCGTTTTGCGGGCTGCTGCTCATGAGGGATTAGATGGCCTGGGCCGGGAACTCCGGCCCCGATGGTATCAACTTTCGATGCAAGAAACCGGGGAGGCGGCGTTCTCCGTCCAAGGGATAAGGACCCGACTCAGCGGGCGCCCTGGAGGTACGCCATGAAATTCAGACTCACAGCCGCATTGGCGCTGGCCGCGGGCTTCTGCCTGCTACTGGCCGCCGTAAGTTGGACCCCGACCCCGGCGGAGGCCGGGCAGCCGCCTATGGCCACTGGCTACCGGGTGCTCGAACCCATCACCCAGGGCAACCTCACCATCTTCCCGGTGGTGGCCGCGAGCACGCACGACACCCGCGAATTCCTCACCCTGGACGAAGGCCTGCGCTCCGGCCAGGTGGAAGTGACGGAAGCCGGACGCGTTCGGCCGCTGGTCCGCCGTGGTGGAACGGCGTATCGGCCCACGAGCGACCAGGTGAACAACCTGGTGCTGGTGAACAACTCCGACCGGCCGCTGATCCTGCTGGCGGGGGAGATCGTCACCGGCGGCAAGCAGGACCGAGTGGTGGGCAAGGACCGCATCATTCCCGCGCACAGCGACCCGGTGGACCTGGGCGTCTTCTGCGTGGAGCCGGGGCGCTGGGTGGCGCGCTCGGGAGGCGGCTCGAAGTTCGACGCGCAAAGCGCGCCGATGGCACAGCCCAGCGTGCGCAAGCGCGCCATGAGCGATAAGGACCAGCAACAGGTGTGGGCCGAGGTGGCCAAGTCGCGCCAGGGCATGGCGGACGCCGTGGCGAGCACGGGCGGCGGTGCTGCCCGGGCAGAGATCGAATCCTCCACCTCCTACGCGCAGGCCGCAGATAACCGCGAGGTCAAGCGCCAGGTAGACTCGGTCGCCGTGCCGCTGGAGCGCTCCTATCAGGGACTGATCCGCGAGCTGCGCGCCCGCAACGCCGTGGGCGTGGTGGTCGCCGTCAACGGGGAGATCATCTGGGCCGACCTCTTCGCCAGCCCGCAACTGCTGGAGAAGTACTGGCCCAAGCTGGTGCGCTCCTACGCCGCCGAGGCCTTGACCACGCGCCCGGAGCGGGGACGCCCCACGGTGTACGCCGCCCAGTCCTTTTTGGACGACTTGAGCGGCACCCGCGAGGTGGTGGAGAGCGAGCCTGGCGTCTTCCGGCACACCGAGGTGGTGGGCCGCGGGTTCCGCGTCTTCGAGTTGGCGTCGCTTTTGCCCAGGACCGGCTTCGACGTGCACATCAGCAAGATGACGGAGTGAGGCAACCCGGCGACTCCGAACGGATTCAAAGGTTGCCAGAGAAATAAAAGATTTTCTTCGAAACGAAGGACCTAGGGAGCGTGTCTAAGCGTAGTAGAAAGTAGAAGCACAAGGGTCGGAGGTGACCCATGGGCGAGAAGTTTTCAAGAACGGAGATCTCGGACCTGCGCAGCGAGCTGCTAAAGGGCGGGCTCGATGCCCTGCAATCGGCCGAGTTGCTCCAACTCTTTCTGATGGGGCGCGGATACGGCGTCGCGCCCGATGCCGCCCTGGATGCTGCGAGCCGCTTGGGAGGCTCGGGCTGCACCGTGGATGTGATCCGCATGGAGCTGAACAAGATCGCGCGGGTGATGTGAATCCCCCGGGCCGCTAGCTAGCGGCCGTCCCACCGCCAACCAGCCGCGGGATACGCGAAAAAACAAGATGCCGGGCCAACCAGCCCGGCATTTTTGTTGCCTGCACGCTACCCATTTCCCCTCACAAAGCGCATTCTAAGTGGAAGGAGATTCCGTGAGAAATCTGCGTTTCGCGCTCTTGGCGTCTTTGGCGCTCGCTTTCGTTCTTCCAGCCTTTGCCGGCGACCGCAAGAGCTATCCCATGAACCTCCCGGCCGCGGGCGTGGAAAGCGTGGTCTTCGACGTTCAGGAGGGCGACTTCGTGGTTCGCGGCCCGGTGGCCAGCAATCCCACCGCAGCGGCCCCGGCCACCATCATCAGCACGCCGGGATAGAAGAAGATCCAGCGCGGGCTGTAGAGCAGCATCATGCGCAGGTGCTGCCATCCGGCGTCGAAGGTCCTGAGGTGCGGCGGGCGCCCGCGGCC
>DASYVL010000063.1 GCA_035937135.1 Terriglobales bacterium | reverse complement strand
ATCACCGTCAAACCAGAGGTGAAGCGCTGGGCCAAAGTCGCGCTCGACCGCATGCTGGAGATCCCGACATGAGCGAGCGTACCTTCACCCTCGACGAAGCTCAGGTGCTACTTCCGGTGCTGGAGTCGCTCTTGCGGCGCTCCATCGCGGGCAAGCAGCTCATCGAGAAGATCGAGGGCGAGTTCCAGGAAGTGAGCCAGCGCATCTTCCTGAACGGTGGCACGCGCATGGACATCGCCCACTTGGCGGTGCGAAAGGCCGAAAAAGAAAAAGCCTTGCAGCGGGTGAAGGACGCCCTGGCCGAGATCGATTCCACCGGCGTCCAGGTGAAGGACCTCGACACCGGCCTGCTCGACTTCCCCTGCCGGGTCAGCGACCAGGTCATCCTGCTCTGCTGGAAGCTGGGCGAGAAGCAGATCACCCACTGGCACGGCCAGGAAGAGGGCTTCCAGAGCCGCAAGCCCATTGATGAGACCATCACCCGCGCCGGCAAGGGCAAGAAGCAGTAGTCAGTTCTCAGTTCTCGGTTCTCAGTGACCCGTAGCGCCGGCGTCTCGCTGGCAACAATGACTCTGCCCCGCTAGTGGCGGGCCGCCGGCTGCGCGCTTGCTTCTTGCGGCTTTCCCCCCGGCTTCCACCGCGGTTTGAAGCTGGAGTTCGCCAGCCAGCGCACCGGCCGGATCATGGAACCGATGGCCTCGGCCATGTGCGCCAGGTCCAGATGGGCCAGGTCGTCCGAGGGCTGGTGGTAGTCGGTGTGCAAGCCGAAGCTCGACACCGTCTGCGCCACGATGCCCTTGCGGGCCAGCGCGTAGTTGTCCGACCGCTGGAAGAAATGCTCCTTGGGATGCGGGTCTCCCACCAGCCGCGCCCCGTGTTTCGCCAGCACGGGACCGAGGTTGGAGCGCTTCCAGCCCGTCAGCCAGAGCGTATGCGCCGCTACCGCGGCGTCGGGCCGGCCGATCATCTCAAACTCCAGGTTGGCGACGATCGAGGCCAACGGCACCGGCGGGTGCTGGAGGAAATAGCGGTTGCCGAAGCCGCCCAGCTCCTCGCTGCCGAAGAAGGCGAAGACCACGGTGCGCCGGGGCCGCCGCCCGGAGGCCAGCGCGCGCGCCAACTCCAGCACGGCGGTGACCCCGGAGGCGTCGTCGTCGGCGCCGTTGAAGATGTCGTCGCCGGCGACGGCTTCCTCCGGCGCCGTCCCCAGGTGGTCCAGGTGTGCCGAGAGCAGCACCACCTCGCCCTTGCGCCTGCGGTCGGAGCCTGGCAGGATCCCCAGCACGTTGCGGGTGGTGAGTTTGCCCTCGTGCACCGCGGCCTTCAGCCGCCGCGCGAAGGCCGGGGGGATCTTGTCCATGGGGAGCTTGGAGAGGTCCACCTCCGTCACCACGGGCTGGATGTAGTCCCCGCCCTCAAAGGGCTGGACGCCGTACTTCTTCAGCTCGCCGGCGATGTACTCCGCGGCCTTCTGCTCGTCGTCGGTGGCGCTGCCGCGGCCGCGGAGCGCGTCCGAGGCCAGAAACTCCTCGTGCGCCTGGATGCACGGTTTGCAGACGGCCCGGCTCTGCGCCATGGCCGGAGCCGCAACCAGAAGAAGGGCAAGAAGGATGCTCAGCCGTCGCATCATCGCGGCATTATAAGGTCGACCCAGTAGTCAGCAACCAGTAGTCAGTAGCGTCGGCGTCCCGCCGGGAGGATGTCCGTTAATTCGTAGAAAGTAGCGACTCTCAACCCCTCGGCCATAATGGCCCGAGGGAATTTTCCGCAAGGAAATAAGGAGAGAGTCGCTATGAAGAGACGATACCAAATCGAGCGGCAACGAGCGGTGCAGCAGTTCCGCCAGCTGGCCAGTGAACAAAAACCCCAACATCCAGATGCTCTTTCCTATGGCCGAGGTGGTTAGCATGCTGCAAGAGGGAGTCGGTCATCTGCTGCGCGAGGCGGGGCTGGCCTTGATGAATCTCGTGATGGAGGAGGAAGCGCGGCACCTGGCCGGCGAGCGCCACCAGCAGCACCCCGATCGTCAAAGCGGAGGTCGGTTTGGGCCCCAACCGCGACGCGACCTTAGCCATCAAGACCAGCCCCTTCAAGGTGCATTGAGGAGCGCCACCGTGCGTTTTTGCGAAACAAACCCAAATCACTGCGGAGGTGAAGAGCCTAGGGGTTGAAGCAAACACCGGCTATCTAGCTCGATGGCCTTGACGGAACCAGCCAGCTCGCGCCCTCGATATGAAGCTCCACCAACCCTGGGCGCCATTGAAGCGGTGGCCAGCAGGTCAAATCCGCGCGCGGCAAGGAAAGGCAAATCCGAACCGCTCCAAAGGCCTCGGACGCCGCCAAGTAGACGCAACCCTTTGCGCGTTCGCTGTTGTAAAATCCACGCCTCTGTAAGAGCAGCCAGCGGCCGGCAGCCGGCGGGGGAGTTAGGTGGCAGAAATCAAAAAAATCGGCATCTGCACCGGGGGTGGAGACTGTTCCGGCCTCAACGCCGTGATCCGCGCGGCGGTGAAGTGTGCTGTCCTGAAGTATCACTGGCAGGTGCTGGGGGTGCCGGACGGGTTCGACGGGCTGATCTGGCCGGAGAAGGCGCACCCGCTGCTGCTGGCGGACGTGAGCGGCATCCTGCCGCGCGGCGGCACCATTCTGGGCACCACCAATCGCGGCGACCCCTTTGCCTACAAGATGGGCGAGGAGGGCAAAGAAGTTGTGCAGGACCTCTCCGGGCAGGTGGTGGAGAACGCGCAAAAGCTGGGCATGGACGCGCTGATCGTGATTGGCGGCGACGGCACGCAGAAGATTGCGCTCGAGCTCTTTAAGAAGGGGTTGAAAATCGTCGGCGTGCCCAAGACCATTGACAACGACCTCTCGGCCACCGACGTGACCTTCGGTTTTGACACCGCGCTGCACACCGCCACTGACGCCGTGGACAAGATCCACACCACGGCGGAGTCGCACCACCGCATCATGCTGGTGGAGGTGATGGGGCGGGATGCAGGGTGGATCGCGCTGGAGGCGGGGATCGCCGGCGGCGCGCACATCATCCTGATCCCGGAGATCCCCTTCACGCTGGAGAAGGTGTGCGAGTTTGTGCGGCAGCGGGAGCAGGCGGGCAAGCGCTTCACCATCATCGTGGTGGCGGAAGGGGTGAAGCTCCCGGCGGACCTGGAGTCGAACTACGAGCGGGAAAGGCGGAGGGCGCCGCGCGGAGGCGCGGTGAGCAACCGGATCGCGGACTCGATCAGCATGACCCTGCGCCGGGAGACCCGGGTGACGGTGCTGGGACACATCCAGCGCGGCGGCTCGCCTTCGCCCTTCGACCGCATCCTGAGCACGCGCTTTGGCGCGACGGCGGTGGACCTGATCGCGCAGGGCAAGTTCGGCAGGATGGTGTGCCTGCGCGGCGACCGCATCCTCGACGTGGACATCGCCGAGGCCATCGGCAGGATGAAGGCCGTGGATCCGGCCGGCGAGCTGGTGGCAACGGCAAAGTCGGTGGGTATCGGGTTTGGGGATTGAGGGGCAAAGGGCAAAGGGAAAAGGGAAAAGGGAAGACCCACAAGCCCGAATCTTCCGCCCGCTGCGCGGGCTGCTGCACAGGGAGATGCCCTGGAGCCCACTTCTAGGCTGCGGTCAGGGTAGGGGTCCTTCGACTGCTTTCGCCCGCCGAGGCAGGCTTCACTCCGCTCAGGATGACAGGCAAAAACCAAACGCTTAGCTCCTTCGCTTCGCTGAGGATGACAAGGCTGCTGCACAGGGAGAATGCCCTGGCTGCGTTCCTAAGCTGCGGGCGAGATAGGGGTCCTTCGACTGCGTTCGCCCGCCGAGGCGGGCTTCACTCCGCTCAGGATGACAAATCAAAGTCAAGAATCAAAGTCAAAGTCAAAAACAAACCCAAGCATGACAAGCAGGAAGGGCGCGTCGCCTCCGCGGCTGCGCTATAGTGATTAGAAAGTCCTGTGATTGCTTCCCCATCCAGCCTGTCCTTCTCGCCTAAAGCGCGTCAAGGTTTTGCCGCCGACCGCCGGCTGCGGGCCGCCGGCCTGCTTCTTCTGAGCGTGCTCCTGCTCTCGGGCTGCAACCGCAAGAGCGGCACCGTGCTGGAGACGGCGTACGTCTCCGCGCCGCAGGTGGCGCTGCGCGACCGCGTGGCCGCCGTCTATAACAAGGTCGGCGTGGTCAAGAACGGCGAGCCCGTGGAAGTGCTGGAGCGCAGCCGCAATGGGCGCTTTGTGCGGGTGCGCGCCGGAGTGAGTGAAGGCTGGATGGAGCAGCGCTACCTGGTCAACCAGCAGGTGTTTGACGGCTTCCAGCAACTGGCCACCGGGCACGCCAAGACTCCGGTGGCCGCGCATGCCCTGACGCGCGCCGAGCTCAACATGCATCTGCGGCCGCTGCGCGATTCCGAGCGGCTGTTCCAAGTGGACCAGGGAGAGAAGGTGGAGTTGCTGGAGCGAGCGTCCAGTCCCAAGCCCAGCCCGCCGCAGGCTATGGCGGCTCTTCCATCTGCAAAGCCTGACGCGGTGGCGGCCAAGCCGGGCGCGGGGAGAGCTGCGGCGCCTGCTGGGTCCGGCGCTCCTCCGCCCGTGCTCGAAGATTGGTGGCTGGCGCGCGATGCCCGCGGCCACGCCGGCTGGGTGCTGGGGCGCCTGCTGGATGTGGACGTCCCGCTGGAAGTGGCGCAGTACGCCGAGGGGCAACGGATCATCGCCTGCTTCGTCCTGAATGAGGTTACGGATGGAGAGAAGAAAATCCCGCAGTATCTGATGCTGCTGAACGAGCCCAAAGACGGCCAGCCCTTCGACTACAACCAGGCGCGGGTGTTCACCTGGAACCCGAAGCGCAGTCACTACGAGACCGCCTACCGCGAGCGGAAGCTCGCTGGCGTGCTGCCGGTGCGGGTGAGCACGGCGCGCTTCGGCAAGGAGGGCGAGCTGCCCGTCTTCACCCTGCGGATAATAAAGGATGCCGACGGCAACCTGGAGGAGCGCAAGTACAAGCTCAACGGAGTGATGGTGCGGAGGGTAACGGCGGAGGGAGGGGCAGCGGCAGCCACTCCTCGCGCCAAGCGGCGCCGGTAGGAAGAACCAAGCGCGGACGAGACGTCCGCGCGACAGCCGGCGAGACGCCGGCGCTACGTCAGGAAACCTTCGCGGGCGAGTCGCCCGCATCCACACAGTCGGAATCAGGAGTAGAAGGCGGCGATGGAGTCCACCACGTGCCGCTGCTCGTCCTCTGTGATCTCGGGGAAGAGAGGCAGTGCGAGCAGGTGGTCGGCGGCGCGCTCGGCTTCAGGAAAGTCGCCGGGACGGTATCCCAGGTAGGTCAGGGCCTTCTGCAGGTGCAGCGGGACAGGGTAGTAAACCTCGGTGGCGATGCCGCGCTCGCCAAGGAACTGGCGCAACTTTTCGCGGCGGCTGGTGCGGAGCGCGTACTGATGGTAGACGTGGTGGGCCTGCGCCGCGGTGTGCGGCAGCTCCAGGGGATGGACGGCCACCGGTCCCGAGGCCGCGGGCGCGGCGGCCAGCCCCGCCTCCTCGAACAGCCGGTTGTAGAAGCGGGCGCGCTCGCCGCGCCGGTTGTTCCACTCTTCCACGTAGGCGAGTTTCACGCGCAGGACGGCGGCCTGGAGCTCGTCCAGGCGGCTGTTCCAGCCCAGTTGGTCGTGATAGTAGCGCTCGCGGCTGCCGTGGTGGCGCTGGGCGCGCAGGCTCTCGGCCAGCGCCGCGTCCTGCACGGTGACGCAGCCTCCGTCGCCGTAGCCGCCCAGGTTCTTGGTGGGATAGAAACTGAAGGCGGCGACGGCGCCCAGCGAGCCGGCGCGGCGTCCGCGCCAGCCTGCGCCGAAGGCCTGAGCGGCGTCCTCGACCACGGCCAGGTGATGCTCGCGCGCCAGACGCGAGAAGGAGTCCATGTCCGCGCATTGGCCGTAGAGGTGCACGGGCAGCACAGCCTTCAAGCGCGTGCCGTGGCCCTCGGCCAGGAGGCGCTCCACCTGCTCCGGACTCAGATTCAAGGTCCCGGGATCGATGTCCACCAGGATGGGGCGGGCGCCGGTGCGCACGATGGCGCTGGCGGTAGCGATAAAGGTGAGCGGCGTGGTGATGACTTCGTCCCCGGGCCCGACGCCTACCGCGACGAGCGCCAGCCAGAGAGCGTCGGTGCCGGAGGCGCAGCCCACTGTGGCCGCGGCCCCAGTGAACGCCGTCACCTCGCCCTCGAAGGCTGTAAGTTCTTCGCCCAGGATGAAGCGCTGCGAGGCGCACACCCGCTCCATCGCCGCCAGCACCTGGGTGCGGATGGTGGCGTATTGCCGCTCGAGATCCAGCATGGGCACCGGGCCGATTTTGGCGGCGCGGGCTGCCGGGCGCGGTTTGGAAGCGGTCGCCTTGGTCACTGGAACCCCGATTTTAACACCGGCTACGAGCGGGATGTTTCACAAAGACCTAGGCCTTCTTTCTCTACATCCCGAGCGTAGCGAGGGAGCCCTACCCCTCGTTCCAACTGTTTTCATAGGTAGGGCTCCCTCCGGCTTCGCCGTCGGGATGTTTTACAAAAGCTCCAGCCGGGGAAGAGGAGGCGTCGGGCGACCCTCGGCCAGGGCTTCGCGCCAGGCCTCGATGGAAGTCCGCAGCGGACGAAGGCTGAGGCC
>DASYVL010000062.1 GCA_035937135.1 Terriglobales bacterium | reverse complement strand
CGGGCCAGGGCATCGCGCGCCACCCGGTCGGCTTCGTTCTCCAGGCGGTTGATCTCCACGCAGTACTCGAGGACGTGGGAGTGCTTTTCCAGCAGCGAGACCGCCTTGGCGATCTGCTCGCACTGGCGGATGACCAGGTCCGCCAAGTCTCCGGCGGCGCTGGGGGCGCTGGTGATCTTGTACATCAGCAAGCGCTCGCCAGCGGCGTTCAGGGAGTCGAGCACATCGTCCATGCTGGAGGCCAGACGGTAAATATCCTCGCGGTCGAAGGGAGTGATAAAGGTCTGGTTCAGCTTGATGAGGATGGCGTGGGTCATGTCGTCGCCGCGGTGCTCGATCTCCTTGAGCTGCTGCACCCGGGTTTCCACGTTCTGGAAGTCACCCAGGATCGCCCGCAACAGCCGCGCCCCCTCGATGAGGTTGCCGGACATCTCGGCGAACATGGAGAAAAACTTGGTTTCGTGAGGGATCAGACGCACTCGATTCAGCTCCTGAGCGAAGATGGGTCCAAGGCAAAAGGCGGACAAACTATCTCACGCACTCTGGAATGGCGTCAACGCTGGTCGCGAAGGCGGCGGGACCCCGCCGGAAAACAACAAAAGGCCGTCCTAGGGGACGGCCTCGGCAGAGAAAAAAGGGTTCGCTTAGAGCGTGGACTCGATCTCAAAGCCCCAAGCCTGCAGCAGGGACTCGGGAATGAACTTGGAGTTCTTGTTGCGCCGCGCCCACTCCCGCAGACGGGTGGAGCGCAGGTACTGCGTGGGCTCCAGCTTGAACTCCTTCACCGCCTGCTCAAACGAGGTGACGGTCGGAATCACCGGGCCGATGGGCTCCGGCTTGCCCCAGTTAGGATTGCCACGACGCTTTGCCATTTTTAGTTGGTCCTGCCTTATGGAATTTTTCCCTAACTGTTTGATTCGGAAGAGGCAACCTAGGATTCAGAGACTGCCTTTGGGCCCGACCGTACCCTCAAACGCCGGTCACCATGCGACCGGAACTCCATATATTAGCAGGGTTTAGCGGCCTTTTCAACAGGTAATCGTAAGCTATTGTAAATACAATACTTTAGTTGATGGCCGTTAACCGGAAGGGTAAGGGCCCATTGGGTAGTTGGTCACTTGCGTGCCTGAGAATCCCAGCCGGCAACCGGAAACTACCGTCGTGCTAGTGCCAGTTCAGCGACGGGATGACGACCAGGATCAGGAACAAGATAAACCCCAGGGCCAGGTACCCGAGAATGAGGCCCGCCAGGGCCATCCCGGCGCCCTTCTGCCGGCCTGCGCTCTTGCGAATCTGCGCGCGCGACGTGGCCGAAAACCACTGCTAGGATCCCAAACATCGGAAAGAGGGACAAGAAGCCCAGCAGCAGGCTGGCGACCGCCAGAGAGTTGGTGCTTGCGGTTACCGCGGGAGCCGAGATCGCGGCGGCAGGGATGCCAGCAGGGGCGGCGGGCGCCAGCGGCTGGCCGCACTTCTGGCAGTATCCGGCCTCGGGGCTATTCCCGGTACCGCAGTGTGCGCAGTTGGTCAAAGCGTCGTCCGCGGGAATCCTGCCTACAACCGGCTACTGAATGTGGTGCCCGGGGGCGGAGTCGAACCGCCACGCTCCTTTCGGAGCCCGGGATTTTAAGTCCCGTGCGTCTGCCAATTTCGCCACCCGGGCAGCAGAATCACGAGCAATGTAGCACGCCCCGTGAGTCGTCGGTCTACTTGATGCTGAACACCATGGACCTGCCCTCCATGATCTTCAGCTTGCTGGCGCGGCCGAGGGCGACCATCACATAGAGGGCGTTGAGCGGCGCAAAGGCGGCGCGGAAGGGCCCACCGGCCTTGGCCAGGCGCTTGGAGGTGACGTGGCGTCCGCGGAAGCGCCGGGAAACGAGGTCCGGCGCCTTACGGCTGACCGGGTTCACATTCAATCCCCCGCGCGAGTTGGGCGACACTACAAGATAGGCGTGGCTGCCCTGGAAGACGTGATAGGTTCGCCGGGATCCCTTGGCCCGGCCCACGTAGCGCACGTCCTTGAAAAAGTCCGGTATCTTCACGATCCCTCCCCTGGCAGCGCGCCGGCATTGGAAAGCAGCGCCCCGCTGCGCGAAGCATAGCAAAACCTCCTGTGGATAGTTGACGGATATCTGCGAAACCCAACCCCTCGTGCGAAGATGGCTGGTTCAGCCCATGGATCTCGCGGCGAAATTCGCGGCTGCGGCGGCGCTCTGCGCGGCGGCCTACTACCTGATCTGCCTATGGAGCGCGTTTGGGATCTCGCGGCAGAAGGACGCGGTCGCGAACGGGCCGCTGCCTCCGGTTTCCATCCTCAAGCCGCTGCACGGCGCCGACCCGGAACTCTACGAAGCCCTGGGCAGCCACTGCACGCAGGACTACGCGGAGTACGAGGTCATTCTGGGGGTCTCCGATCCGGCCGACCCCGCCGTGCCGGTTGCCGAGCAGGTGACGCGGGAGTTCCCGGGCCACGTCCGCCTGCTGGTCTGCCCAGAGGTGCTGGGCGCGAACCGCAAACTCAGCAACCTGATCCAGATGCTGGCCCAGGCGCGCCACGGCCACCTGCTGATCAACGACAGCGACATCCAGGTTCCGCCGGATTATCTGCGCCGCATCTTGGCGCACTTCAAAGATCCCGCGGTGGGTGGAACTCACCGGCAGCTTGCGGGCGTGCTCGCCGAAGGCCTGCGAGAGCGTGACCCAGTCGCCGCGCGCCACCATCTCGCGTGCCGCCTCGGCGTGGACTGAGTCGGTGTCGTCGAGCAGCGCCGGACGGAACAGCGCGGGAAGGTAGATGATGGCCCACAGCAGGAAAATCACGGCGAAGGATGCGAGCTTGCGCGGCGAGCCGTGCTCTCGTGGGTCCAAGATTTCCTGCTGACCGCGTTGCGGGAACCGAGCCGTCAAGATTATACGAGAGCACTTTCCCCGGACCGCGCAAGCGCCGGGAGTTTGACGGTCCTGGGCGGGCCGGGTAGTGTTGCTGTTTTCCCGAGCCTCAACCGTGTTCTCCTCACGCACCGACTGGGACCTGACGCCGAACCGCCTGTCGGCGGAGCTTGCGCGGCTGCGCGCTCGCGGCAGGGAAGTCCTCGACCTGACGGAATCGAACCCTACGCGCTGCGGATTCAGATACGACCGCAAGGTGATTCTTCGGGCGCTGGCCCGGCCGGGGGCGCTCGAGTATCAGCCCGACCCGCGAGGCATGCGCTCCGCCCGGCAGGCGGTGGCGGAGTACTACGGCCGGCGCGGCAGCGGGGCGGCGTCGCTGCGCGTCGACCCGGAAAGAATCCTGCTGACCGCCAGCACCAGCGAGGCCTATTCGTTCGTCCTCCGCTTGTTGTGCGCTCCCGGCGACCAGGTGCTGGTGCCCTCGCCCAGCTATCCGCTCTTCGAATTCCTGGCGGGATTGAATGACGTCGAACTCGTTCCCTATGCGCTGGTTTACGACCACGGCTGGCAGATCGACCTGCACTCGCTGGAGTCGGGCCTCACCTCGCGGACGCGCGCCGTGGTGGTGGTGAATCCCAACAATCCGACCGGGTCGTTTGTGAAGAGGCACGAAGTCGGCGCGCTGAACGCTCTTTGCACCAACCAGGGTTTGGCGTTGGTGGCCGACGAGGTTTTCCTCGACTATGCACATGATGGAAAAGCGCGGCCTTCCCTGGCGGCCAACCGGGACGTCCTCACGTTTGCCCTGAGCGGGCTCTCCAAAATCTCCGCCCTGCCGCAGATGAAGGCCGCATGGGTGGTTGTGAATGGACCCAGGCCAAAGGTGCAGGGGGCGCTGGCGCGGCTGGAGGTCATCGCCGACACTTATCTTTCCGTCAATACCCCGGTGCAGCTCGCATTGCCGCCGCTGCTGGCGCAGCGCCGGGCCATGCAGGCGCAAATTCGCCGGCGCATGTCGGTCAACCGCCGCGAGCTGGCGAAACAGCTCGCAAGCCATCCGGCTTGCCGCGTTCTGGAGAGCGAGGGCGGCTGGTACGCCCTGCTTCGCGTCCCAGTCACAGGCTCGGACGAACGACTGGCCCTGGACCTGCTCCGCAAACGGGCCGTACTGGTGCATCCGGGGCACTTCTACGGCTTGGCCGGAGAGGGCCACTTGGTACTCAGCCTGATCGTTCCCGAGGGCCGCTTTCGGGAGGGTCTCCGGCGAGCATTGGCTATGGCAGGTTAGGGGAGGTTACTTTGATGGCAGGTCAGGCGGAAACCCCTTTCGGCGTAGGGGCTTCCGTGATACCGTTGAGGGCACAAAGCGGCTACCAAAGGGGCACCTCTCCGCCCTGCAAAAGGGGGAGGTTTTGTGCGATTGGTAGGGTGCGCATGTGCGCCCTGAAAGCCGCTGTCGCTAGTGTCGGAGCCGCTTCCCCCTTGAGGTGGCCGCGCGAACCCATGGAGCCTCAAGACAGCGTTACCCAGATCATCCAGTCCTCGCGGGCGCAGGCCGACCTGCTGGCGGAGCTGGAGAAGTTTCGCCGCACCATCACGGTGATGTTTACCGACATCAAGGGGTCCACAGCGTACTTCGAGAAGTACGGCGACGTGGCTGGCATGATGATGGTGCACCAGTGCAACGACGCACTGCGGCAGATCGTGGAGAGGCATACGGGCCGGGTGGTCAAGACCATCGGCGATGCCATCATGGCCACGTTCGAGGACTGCAAGGAGTCCATCGTCGCCGCGATCGAGATGCAGAAGCAGCTGATCGTCTTCAACGCCCCCAGGCCTGAGCAGGACCATGTGTTCATCCGCATCGGGCTGAACTACGGCGCCGGCATCGTGAAGTCGAACGACGTTTTCGGTGACGTGGTCAATGTAGCTTCGCGGGTGGAGAGCGTAGCCGTGCCCGAGCAGATTGTCATCTCCGACACCCTCAACCAGCAGGTGGCGGGGCTGGGGGCGTTCAAGATCTCCCACTTGGGGCGCTTCGCGCTCAAAGGGAAGGAAGGCGACCGCGACTTGTTCGAGGTGGTGTGGGATGAAGGAGTCTCCAGCCGTCCGGCCGCCGCCCACACCGTGGTGCTGGGAGGCGCGAAGTTCTCCCTCGTCCTGCCCAAGTTCAAGCTGCAGCACATCAAGAAAGACGGCTCGGTGGGCTCCGAGCACGAACTGAAGGACGGCAAGCTGTCGGTGGGCAAGGTCGAGGGAGACCTGAAGTTCGCAGCCGACCCGCAGTTGGCGCCCCTGCACGCGCGCTTCTCCGTGGACCGCGGGCAGCTCTTCGTGGAGGACACCAGCCAGGGTAAGGGCGTCTATGTGCGCCTGATCGCCACCTACATGCTGCAGGACGGCGACGTGGTGATGATGGGACGCCAGACCTTCCGCTTCCACGAGAAGGCCGAGGCGCTGGCCCAGGCCGCCGCCACCGGAACGACCATCGTCAATATGTCCGCGATGCTCAAGGAATCCATCGCCGAGTTCGTCGCCCTCAACCCGCAGGGGCAGGAACTCGACAGTCGCTTCCCCCTCTTCGACCAGGAAATCACCTGGGGGCGAAACAAGGGGACGTACACCTTCCAGGAAGACGGGTTCATGAGCGGGGCGCACTCCAAGGTGTATCATCGCGGGGAGAATTTCTTCCTGGAAGACAGCGGCAGCCGCAACGGCACCTTCGTGAAGGTGCGGGAGAAGGCTCCCGTGCCCGTGGGGGCTACGGTAGTGATGGGCGGACAATTGCTCAAGGTGGCGCAATAAATGGCGCAACCCACGGTCAACAAGATCGGGAAGTACGAGGTCGTCGACGTCCTGGGCAAGGGCGGCATGGGCGTGGTGTACAAGGCCACCGACCCCCGCATCGGCCGCCTGGTTGCCATCAAGATGATGACCGGGGGCTTCGCCGACAACCCCGACCTGCTCAAGCGCTTCTACCGCGAAGCCCAGTCCACGGGCATGCTGCAGCACCCCAACATCGTCATCGTCTACGACCTAGGCGATCAGGAAGGCAATCCCTACCTGGTGATGGAGTACCTGCAAGGGGACCCGCTGGACAAGCTGATCGCCAGCCGCCGCGAACTCTCCATGGTGCAGAAGCTGGACTACATCATCCAGGCCTGCAACGGGCTGAACTACGCCCACCAGAAAGGTATCGTCCATCGCGACATCAAACCCGCCAACCTCATGGTCCTGAACGATGGGACGGTCAAGATCGTGGATTTCGGCATCGCCCGCATCGGCGACCAGTCCCTCACCCGCACCGGTCAGGTGGTGGGCACCATCACCTACATGTCGCCGGAGCAGATCAACGCCCAGGTGGTGGACGGCCGCACCGACATCTTTTCCGCCGGTGTGATGCTGTATGAGCTTCTCACCTACACCCTGCCCTTCGACGGCAAGGACACCGCCTCCACGCTGCTGAAGATCATCCACGAGCCGCCGCCGCCGCTGAAGAACTTCCTGCCCGTCTATCCTCCGGATCTGGAGGAAGTGCTGCACAAGGCCCTCTCCAAGGACCGGGAGGAGCGCTACGCCACCGCCGAGGACTTCGCCTTCGACCTCTCGCGCGTCCAGGAACAGCTCAAGAAGACGATGGTCAGCGAATATGTGGAGAAGGCCAAGGCCTCCATCGAGAAGCAGGAGCTGAGCAAGGCCAAGGAGCTGCTGCAGCAGGTGCTGAAGGTGGATACGCAGCACCACGAGGCCAAAGAGCTGATGCACGACGTGCAGCAGCGCCTGCAGAAGCAGCAGCGCGGCGAGCAGATCAAACAGCTGCGCTCCCACGCCGAGGACGCGCTGGCCCAGAAACTCTACGACGACGCGCTGGCTTACGCCGAGCAGGCCGTCACCCTGGACAAGGCAAATACTGAACTGCTCAACCTCCGCGACCTGGCCCAGGAGGCCAAGAACCAGAAGAAGAAGCTGGACGACGTGCTGCACCGCGCCGATTCCTCCTACCACGCCGGCGATCTCGAGGCGGCACAGAGGTCGGCGGAGGAAGCTCTTTCGCTCGATTCCAGCAACACCCAAGCCAGGGCGCTCCAAGCCACTGTCTCCAAAGAGCTTTCGGAGAGAGGGAAGGAGAAGCAGGTGCAGGGGCTGCTGGACGAGGCGCGCAGGAACATTTCCGCGCTCAAGTTCACCGCCGCCTTCGAGGTTTTGAAGAAAGCGGAGTCCATCGACGCCGCCAGCCAGGAGATCCATTCCCTGATGAATCTGGCTTCCTCCGGTCGGGAGAGGGAGCAGCGCCGGAAGGACCTGGACCGCTTCACCAACGAGATCAACGACGCCATCAGCCGCGACGACTACGAGGCTGCCTGCAACACCGCCGACGAAGCCCTGCTGAAGTTCCCCAACGACCCCGGCCTGCTCAAGCTCAAGACCATGGCGGAGAAGCAGCGGGAGGCGACCGGGCGGCGGAAGCTGGGCGACGAGCAGATGGCCGAGGCGCGCAAACTGCTCGATGCCGGAAAGGCCGGCGAGGCCCTGGCGCTGCTGGAGCAGGCGGTCAAGAAGGTTCCGGGCGACGCCCGCATGCAGTCGATGCTGGCCAGGGTGCGCGACGCGGCCGAAAGCGAAAAGACCGAGCAGCTGAAAGCCGACTACCTCCACAAGGCCAAGGAAGCCCTCAAAAAGAAGGACTACGACGGCGCGGTCCAGGTGCTGGAGTCGGCGCAGATGGAGCTCGAAGGCTCGGACGAGATCAACGGTCTGCTGCAGTTCGCCCGCGACGAGGCCGCCAGCCAGAGCAAGCGCAAGAAGATCGAGGCGGCCGCGGAAGAGGCCCAGCGCCTCATTGGCGAAGGGGAATACGAGCGCGCCGTGCAGGTGCTGGAAACCGCCATGAAGCAGACTCCCGACGAGGATCTGCGCGGGGTGCTGAACGACGCCCGCCGCCACGTGGAGGAGTTCACTCGCAAGGTGGACGCCGCCGTCGGCAAGGCGCAGCGCATGCTGGAAGCGCGCAAGGTGGACGATGCCGTCAAGTTCCTGGAGTCGCAGGACAAGTCCTTCGCCCGCTCCAGCCAGTTCACCGCGGTGCTGGAGAAGGCCCGCACCGAGTTCGACCAGGCCAAGGGCGTAGCCGGCGCCATCGAGAAGGCCAAGGAGGCGGCCGACAAAGGCGACTTCCTCAACGCCATGAAGATCGCCGAGGCCTGCAAGAAGACCTACGGCGAGACTCCCGAGGTGAAGCAGGCGCTGCTGGATCTGGAGACCAAGCGCCAGGCCATCGCGCGAAACGCGGTGGAGAAGGCCATCCGGGATGCCCGCACCCTGCTGCTATCGAGGCAGTACCGCCCGGCCCTGCAAAGCCTGGAGGCGGTAGCCGGCCTGGTGACCGCAGCCCCCGCCGACCTGCAGACGCAGTATGAGAGCCTGAAGAAGGACGCTACATCCGGCGCCTCCCGCCAAAAGAAGGAAGCGGATCTGGGCAAGACCATCGTCGCCGGCTCTACCGACATGTCGCAGACCGTGGTGGCCGGCTCCTACGAAAGCAGCGGCAGCCGGCCCGCAATGCCGGCGCCGCCAGCGCACCTGGATAAGACCGTCGCCATCCCTGCGCCTACCGGCCAGCGTCCGGCGGCCGTCCCCACGCCCCGGCCCGCGATGGCGCCGACCCCTACGCGCACAGTTTCTGCTCCTCCCGCGCCGGGGAAAAAGTCTCCGATCATGATGATTGCCATCGCCGCCATAGCGTTCGTGGTGCTGGCGGTGGGCGGTTACGTGGGCTACAAAAAGTTCGTGGGGCCGGGCGACGCCACCACCTACATCGAGATCAACGCCGTGCCCTGGGGCACAGTGAAAACCATCACCTCCACCGGCGGCGGCAAAGCCATCGAAGTGAACCAACAGACCCCGATCCGGTGGCCGGTCCCAGAAGGTGAATTCACCGTGGTAGTGGCGGGGCCGGATGGGACGGAGAAATCGGAAACCGTCAAAGCCACCAACGATTCACCGGGGAGCTGCACTCCCGTGTACGAGGCCATCGATGTCGAAAAAATCCTTAATGCGCACTAACGGCTGGCTGCTACTGGCGGCGCTGCTCGTGGCCGCGCCCGCCTTTGCCAGCAAGGACGACGACTACAAGGCGGCCCAGGCAGCCGCCAGCGCGGGCAGGGCCGAGGAAGCCGCCCGCCTCTTCTGCCAACTCGATCCCGGCTTCAAGGACGCCGGGATGATGTGCGGCATCATGAAGAAGGAGGCGCAGAAGGAAGTCCAGAAGAACGAGGACCGCTTCCAGGAGGGCCTGAAGGCGTTCAACGAGAAGCGCTACGACGATGCCCGGCAGAAGTTCCAGAATGTGAGGACTGGGCCTCGCGCCGAGGAGGCAAAGCAGTACATCACCAGCAAGATTCCGGCCGCCATGGCGGCGCAGGAGAGAGAATCGACGGCGGGCGTCGAATCCGCCGCCAGCCAAAAGTTCGACCAGGGAGTACAGGCCTACAACCGCAACGACTTCAACGGCGCCCGCAGCCTGTTCCAAAGCGTGACCGGGGGCAAGAAGGGCGAGGCCGACAACTACCTGAACCGGATGAAGCAGTTTGAATCCGCCATGGCCGAGGGCGACCGCCTGTCCGCCGCCAAAAATTACAAGGCCGCCCAGGGTTCTTACAACGAAGCCGCCACTCTCAAGGGCGACGGCCCGGGCAATCCGCGCGACAAGGCCAGCCACATGGCCAGCCTGGGATCGGGTTCCACCACCACGCCGTCGGTGACCACCGCCACCACCACAACCAAGCCTCCTTCGGTCACCACCACTACAACCCCGCCCATCACGCGCGCCCCGGTGGTGGCTGCGG
Source organism: Terriglobales bacterium (assembly GCA_035937135.1). Lineage (NCBI taxonomy): Bacteria > Pseudomonadati > Acidobacteriota > Terriglobia > Terriglobales > Terriglobales bacterium. The sequence goes on along the minus strand of DASYVL010000062.1, from coordinate 8,525 downwards.
TGAAGGAACCTTCGAAACCCAAGGTGGACGTAGGCAAGCTTCTGGCTGAAGCCGAGGCCGCCAAGGCCAAGGGGGACATCGCCTCCGCCAAGAGCAAGTACATCGCCGTCCTGGCCGCCGAAGAGAGGAACGTGCAAGCCAAGGTCGGGCTGGAAACGCTGCCCAAGGAGACGGGACCGACCGAGCGGAAGGCTAGCTCCGAAGCCGACGTCATGCTCGCCAAGGGCATCCGTGAGTACTATCAGGGCCTGTTCGAGAATGCCGAGGTCCACATCGACGACTACCTGAACGTGAACGGCTCCAAGACCGGCCTCAGCCACTTCTACATGGGCGCCAGCAAGCTCACCCGCTTCTACCTCAGCGGCGAGAAGGACAACGGGCTCAAGCGCGACGCCGAGGCCGCCTTCCGCCTGGCCAAGCAGACCGCAGGGTTCAAGCCGCCCGGGGAGTCCTTCGTTTCGCCCAAGATACTGAAGGCTTATCAGGACGTCAACCAGTAGCTTCCGCGCCCGGACTGGAGCATCAACCGTCCGGGCGTTCTTGTCTATGCGCTTCCTCGTCCATCGCTCGCAGGTGGAGTTGCTGGAAGGCGATTTGGTGGAGCAGGACGTGGATGCCCTGGTCAACGCCGCCAACAGCTCGCTGCTGGGCGGCGGCGGCGTGGACGGCGCCATCCATCGCGCGGCCGGCCCCGGGCTGCTGGCCGAGTGCCGCAACCTGGGCGGATGTCCCACGGGCGAGGCCCGCCTCACGCGCGGCCACAACCTCAAGGCCCGCTTCGTCATCCATGCGGTCGGTCCGGTCTACCGCGGCCATCCCCAGGACGCTGAACTCCTCGCCGCCGCTCATCGCTCCAGCCTCGAGCTGGCTTCGCGGCACAACATTCACAGCCTCGCCTTTCCCGCCATCAGTACCGGCGCCTATGGATACCCGTTCGACGAAGCCGCCGGGGTCGCCCTCGAAACAGTGAAGCGCTACCTCGAAGCTCATCCCGAGATCGACCTGGTGCGCTTTGTGCTCTGGGGAGAGCAGGCGCTCATCGCCTACCAGCGCGCCGCGCAGAAAATCCTGCGAACCTAGATCCCGTTCTCCACTGCCCGGTTTCGGAGGGGCACGCCTTCAGGCGTGCCGCAGGAGGCATTCCCTTTGAGATTTGTCATCCCGAGTGCCTTTGCCTGAGGCCCGAATGGCCGAAGCCCTGAGCGAAGTCGAAGGGGCGACCCGAGCCCGCCGGGGTGAGGGAGCGCGAGCGAGGGACCTTGGTTTCTTTTCTTGTCTTCTCGAGCCCAGCTTGCGGTCTACCGATGGATCAGGAAGGGATTTGTTTCCCGCTCTCGGCCGATGGTGGTCAGCGGGCCATGGCCGGGGACGACCAGCGTCTCATCCGGCAGCGCCAGCACCCGATGGTGGAGCGAGGCAAGGATCTTTTCCATCGACCCGCCGGGCAAGTCCGTCCGCCCGATGCTTCCGGCAAACAGCGTGTCCCCGGCAATCAGCTTCTTTTCCGGCTCAAAGTAGAGGCAGACGCTGCCCTGGGTGTGCCCTGGGGTGTGTATCACGGTGGCGGCCAGCCTTCCGGCGCGCACTGTGCCGGCGTCGTCCAGGCTCGCGTCCACGGTCACGGCTCCGGGCGGAGCCATGCCCACCCAGGCCGCCTGCTCGTCCAACATCTTCAGCAGGGCGTAGTCGCTCTGGTTCAGCAGGATGGGCGCACCGGTGGCGCGCTTGAGTTTCATCGCCCCGCCCACGTGGTCGATGTGGGCGTGGGTGATGATGATCTGCTTCACCGTGAGCCTGTGCCGGCCGACGATGGCCAGCACTTCCTCGATCTCGTCGCCGGGGTCGATGACCAGGGCTTCGCGGCTCTCCTCGTCGCCCACCACCGAGCAGTTGCACTGCAAAGGACCGACGGGAAGGATCTCGTGGATCATGACTTCATCTTGCGTGGGATTACTTCTGTTGGGGCGGCTGCGCCGGCGGCGGAGCGGGCTGCGCCGGCTGGCTCTGCACCGGGGCGGGGCTTGCCTTCTCCAGTACGGAGCCGGACTTCCCCTTGCCAGCCATGATGGTGAGCGCGACCGAGGTGATCATGAAGCAGATGGCGGCGACGGTCGTGGCCCGGGTCAGCATAGTCGCTGCGCCCCGCGGTCCGAAGGCGGTCTGGCTGCCGCCGCCGCCGAAGGCCGCCGCGATGTCCGCGCTCTTGCCGCTCTGCAAGAGCACCACGGCGATCAGGAATACACAAACGATGATGTGCACCACTGTCAAAAGAACAACCATGCTCGGTACCGCGTGCCTTTCTTGGATCCCCGACGGTGAGATGGTGCGGAAGGGGGGATTTGAACCCCCATGCCTTTCGGCGCCACCCCCTCAAGATGGTGTGTCTGCCAGTTCCACCACTTCCGCCCGGACTGCGCTTCTCCTTGAGGAAATGAAAGTGAAGAAACTCCGAGGGCAGAGAAGATTATATCAGAGGCCCCCGGGGAGCCTTGGGCGCCGTTCCGCCCCTCAGTAATGGACGATGGCCGCAAAGGACTTGGGATCGAGGCTGGCGCCGCCCACCAGCGCGCCGTCAATCTCCTGCTCTGACATCAGCGCGGTGGCGTTCTCCGGCTTCACGCTGCCGCCGTAGAGGATGCGCAGGCCGGCGGCAACTTCCTGGCCCAGGGACTTGGCTGCCTCGTGGCGGATCACGCCGTGCGCGTCGGCGGCCATCTTCGGCGTCGCCGTCTTGCCCGTCCCAATGGCCCACACCGGTTCGTAGGCCACCACCAGATTCGCCGCCTTCTTGCCGGAGATGCCGCGGAAGGCGCCCGAGCACTGCCGCCGCAGCACTTCCTCGGTCAGGCCGGCTTCGCGCTCCTCACTCACTTCGCCGACGCACACGATGGGGATCAGGCCGGTTTCGAGCGCGCGCTCCAGCTTGCGGCCGACCGTGTCGTCGGTCTCGCCGAAGTGCTGCCGCCGCTCCGAGTGTCCCAGGATGACGTGAGTGCAGCCCACGGCGCTCAGCATCCCGGCCGAGATCTCACCGGTGTAGGCGCCTTCCTTTTCCCAAAACATGTCCTGCGCGCCCACGCCTAGAGAGGTGCCGCGCACCGCCTCAACCAGGGCCGGCAGGCAGACGAAAGGCGCGCACAGCGCAATCTCGTCGCGCGTGTGCCCGGCGACGAGCGGCAGAAGATCGCGCACAAACGCCTGCGCCTCGGCCGGCGTCTTGTACATCTTCCAGTTCCCAGCGATGAGTTTCTTTCGAGCCATGGTCATGTTCATAAACTACTTTAAGTGCTGTCCGTAAGCGCCTCTACCCCTGGCAGCTTCTTGCCCTCTAGGAATTCAAGAGATGCGCCGCCTCCGGTGGAGATGTGGGTGATCTGCTCGGCCACACCCGCCATATGGACGGCCGCCACCGAGTCGCCTCCGCCCACGATCGAGGTACAGGAGGAATTGGCAGCGATGGCCTTGGCGATCTTGATCGTCCCCTCAGCAAAGGGTGCCAGCTCGAAGACGCCCATGGGCCCGTTCCACACGATGGTCTTAGCGGCGGCTATCTCGGCAGCGAAGAGTGCGACCGTCTTGGGCCCGATGTCGAGTCCCATGCGGTCATCGGGGATGGGGCTGCCCTCGGCGAGCACGGAGACCTGGGCGTCAGCGGCAATCTTGTCGGCGATGACGTGGTCCACCGGCAGCAGCAGCTTCAGGTGGCGCAGTCCGGCCTCGTCCAGCAGCTTGCGCGCCAGCTCCACCTTGTCCTCTTCCACCAGGGACTTGCCCACCGCGCTGCCCGAGGCTTTCAGGAAGGTGAAAGCCATGCTGCCGCCGATCAGCAGCGTATCCACCTTGCCCATCAGGTTGCGGATCACCTCGATCTTGTCGGAAACCTTGGCGCCGCCCAGGATGGCGACGAACGGCCGCTGCGGATCCTCGAGCGCCTTGCCCAGATAGGTGAGCTCTTTTTGCATGAGGAACCCCGCCGCGGATTTCTCCACGAAGTGCGTGATGCCCACCGTGGAGGCGTGGGCGCGATGGGCGGTGCCGAAAGCGTCGTTGACGTAATAGTCCGCTAGGCGCGCCAGCGCCTGCGAGAATTTCTCGTCGTTGGCTTCCTCTTCGGGATGGAAGCGCAGGTTTTCGAGTAGCAATACCTGGCCGGGGGCGAGGTCTGCCGCCATCTGCTCCGCTTCCGCGCCCACACAGTCGGAGGCAAAGCTCACCTCCGCCTCCGACTTCTGCTCGCGAAGGAGCTTCCACAGGCGCTCGGCCACCGGCTTCAGGCTCATCTTCGAGTTGGGCTTGCCCTTGGGACGCCCGAGGTGCGACGCCGCAAACACTCGCGCGCCATTGCGCAACGCGTACTGGATGGTGGGCAGCGTCTCGCGGATGCGCGTGTCGTCCGTGATCTTGCCCTCGTCGGAAAGCGGCACGTTGAAGTCCGCGCGCAGGAAGACGCGCTTCTTGTTGAGATCCAGTTGCGTGATGGAGAGTTTAGCCATCGGGTAATTGGGTGATTGTGTAATTGAGAAATTGGCGCCCGAAACTCAGAAGCCGGGTACAGACAGTTCTTCAATTACCCGATTTCCCAATTACTCAATCTCCTACAGTCCCTTCGCGCCCAGGTAGTGGATCAAGTCTCTCACCCGGCACGAATATCCCCACTCGTTGTCGTACCAGGCGATGACCTTCACGCAATTGCCGGCGACCACGCGGGTCATGCCGGCATCCACGATGGAGGAACGCGAGTCGCCGCGGTAATCCATGGAAACCAGCTCAGCTTCCTCGTAGCCCAGGTAGCCCTTGAGCGGGCCCGCCTCTGAGGCCTTCTTCATGGCTCCATTCACCTCTTCCACCGTGGTCTTCTTTTCCACGAAAACCACCAGGTCCACCACCGAGACGTTGGGCGTAGGCACGCGCATGGCAAAGCCATCGAGCTTGCCCTTGAGGTCGGGAATCACCAGGTAAATGGCCTTGGCCGCGCCGGTCGAGGTGGGGATCATGGAGAGCGCCGCCGCCCGTGCCCGCCGCAGGTCTTTGTGCGGGAAGTCGAGGATCACCTGGTCGTTGGTGTAGGAGTGGATGGTGGTCATGGTGCCGCACTGGATCTTAAAGGTGTCGTGCACCACCTTGGCGATGGGGCCCAGGCAGTTGGTGGTGCAGGAGGCGTTGGAGATCACGTGGTGCTTGGCCGGGTCGTACGCGCCCTCGTTCACGCCCAGGACCACGGTCAGGTCCTCGCCCTTGGCCGGCGCTGAGATGATGACCTTCTTCACCGTGCCCCGCAGGTGCTTTTTGGCGTCCTCGGCGTTGGTGAAGCGCCCGGTGGATTCCACCACCACCTGCGCGCCCATGGACGCCCAATCCAGCTTGGCCGGGTCTTTTTCCGCGAACACGCGGATGCTCTTGCCGTCCACGCTGATCGAGTCCTTCTCGGCGCGGATGTCGTGATGCAGGTTCCCCAGGATGGAGTCGTACTTCAGCAGGTGGGCCAGCGTCTTGGGATCGGTGAGGTCGTTGACCGCGACGAAGTCGAGCTCCTTGTCCGCGATGGCGGTGCGCAGGATGTTGCGCCCGATGCGGCCAAAGCCGTTGATGCCTACTTTGATGGCCATGAGTACCTCCGAAAATAAATGCGGAGCGAGAATACACCAGCAGTCCGCCGTCAGCAATCCGCATTCCGCCACAAGCGCGGGAGCCAAGCCGGAAGCGGGCGAACCGGGATGGACCACCGGCCGCTGATTGCTGAACGCCGCCTTTCTATGTTACAAGGCCAACATGACAAAATGGGTTCGCGACCGTCAGCGTCGCCGCAAGAAGAAGCCCCCGCTCGAAACCGAAGCCACCGGCCGCGTCGGCCAGCCCAAACCCAGCGATTCCTCCCGCCCCGCCCCGCTGCAGCCCTCTTACATGGACCATTTTGATAAGCCGGCCCCAGCCACGGGAGCGGCCCCGGAGGCAGGGAAGCCGCAAGTTGTGGTCGAAACCCAGCCGGAATCTCCCGACACGCCCCCGGCGCGGCCCGCCGGAGCCATCGGCCGCCCGCCGGGAAAGCAAGAGCCTCGCGCCCCGCGTGGCGTGGTGGTGCTGGCCATCGGGTTGCCGGGCTCCGGAAAGAGCACCTGGTTCAAGCGCCGCGGCGTCACCCCGCTCTCCAGCGATCTACTGCGCAGCGTGCTCTTCGACGACGTCGAAGAGCAGCGCTATCAGAGCCTGGTCTTCTCCACGCTGCGCTCGCTACTGCGCGCCCGCCTGGTCGCCAAGATGCCGTGGAACTATGTGGACGCCACCAACCTCTCGACCGGCGAGCGCAAGCAGTGGATCCAGATGTCGCGCAGCCTGGGGTACGAGGTGCACGCCATCTTCTTCGACGTGCCGCTCCAGGTCTGCCTGGAGCGCAACGGGCGCCGCGAACGCGTGGTGGCCGTGGACGTCATGCGCCGCATGTCCGCCAAGCTCAAGGCGCCTACCTTTGAGGAAGGGTTCGCGAAGATCGTTGTGGTAAAGGTGAAGCAGAAGGCCGAAGAATAGCCACAGGGCGCAGAGACAGAGAGTAGTAAAGGTTGCAGATTACAAAGTCACAGATCTTAGATCACTTCAGGTACTGCAACATCTGCTTGAACTCAGCCGTGCCCGAGCCGCCCAGCAGCTCGTAGATGATCATCTCCGTGGAGGAGATAAGCGCTCCCGCCGTCCGCATTCGTTCCAGGCCCACCTTCCAGTTCCACTCCGAGCGCGAGCCCACGGCGTCCGAGGCTACGTGCACCAGGTAGCCCTGCTCCAGCGCCCCCAGGGCCGTCTGCATCACGCAGATGTGCGTCTCCATGCCGCACAGCAGCACCGTGTTCCGCCGTCCGGGCAGGGCCTTGAGCGCGGAGCAGAACTGCTCGCTCCCGAAGCAGCCGAACCGCAGCTTGTCGATGGGCTCGGCCTCCGGAAGCAGGGAAGCGATCTCCGGCACGGTCTTCCCCAGGCCCTTGGCATATTGCGTGGTGGCCACCACCGGAATCTTCAGGATCTCCGCCAGCCGCAGCAGCAGTTGCGAGTTGCGCACCAGCCGCTCCTTTTCATGGATGGGCGGCAGCAGCTTCTCCTGAATATCGACGACCACCAGAGCCGCCTGCTCGGCGGACAGCGACTGGCGCGCTACCTCTCTCACGTCCTGGGTCATGGGGATGGGGCCGGCATGGGAAGTCCTGCGGCACCTGGGATTGCGCCCGACATTGTATACGCCCCGGTCAGCAGACTTCGCAGTAGCCGTCCGGGCCAGGCACCGGGCCCACCTCCACCTTCTCGAAGATGAAGCCGTTGCCGGCGGCGAGTGCCCGCCGGTTGGTCGCTGGAGAAGCCGCGAGTGAGGATGTGACTGGTGTCACCGAACGGGGTGATGCGCGAGCGAACGACGCGGTTTGACCCGCGCGCCAGCCGTCGGTAATATCATGAAGACAAGCGGCTTGCTTGTTCTCGCGCCGTTTTTGCGCTGGGGACTGCCCCCTCGTTCAATGGTAGGACAGCTGACTCTGGATCAGCATATCGGGGTTCGAATCCCTGGGGGGCAGCCAAATCTTTTCAACCACATAGCTACTGCACCCCTGCGGGACTGTGACGTAAATTGTGACGTTACCGAGTTTCTCTCGCCATCTCAACGACTTTTGTGAAACAAAGCGTGGGCCTATTCTAGAGAAATTGGGTGCAAAGCATAGGTTCAGATTTCGATTTATTAACCCCCTCATGCAGCCTTTTGTAACAATGCAGGGCTTCGCCTCTGGGAAAATTGACCGGGCGACTCTGGAAGCCTTGGCAAAGCTGAGCGCGGAGGCACAGCGCAAATTTCTGTGCTAAAGTCAAATGTCTGTAGCTTGCTTCACAATCCGCGCAGCGGCCTGGCTGAAGTCCTCGCCTTGGTTGCGCTTAGGTGTGGTGTGCTGTTCCAGGGCATGATGCCCGAACTCTCGTGAGAGCTTCCCCAGATCGGTCTTATCTGGACGGAATCTGTGCCCGCAACCTGAGCACACGTAATCGCCACTCCAAACGCGCTTGCCCTTCCGGGTCTCCATGACTGGCTTCAAAAACACTCTTTTGGCTGCCATGCCAACAGTCTACGCCGACCGTGGCGGGGTTCAACCAAGCCGAAGATTCAAACTGCACCACTACCGAACGAACCGATGCCTCCCTAATGCGCCTCAACATCTGCTAGAATGTCGCCCGTGGAATTGGCCTTAAATCTCCTGTGGGCTCTGATTTGCGCGCTGACCCTGTGTCTCTGGGCGTGGCAGGCGTACGCACAACGCCAGGAGCGCAGGGTACTCGTGCGCGGCACTTTGCTGCTGGTAGGCGTGCTCGTCATTCTTTTCCCATATATCTCCGTTACCGATGATTTGCAGGCCACCGAGTTCGTCGAGGACTCCTCTTACAGCGCCCGAAAAAGTCGGACCTGTGCAGCGAACCACGGTTGGCAGTCAGACGCGCCGACAGCATTCCTTTCTGCTGTGTGCCCGCTGGTTGCGCCTTCCGGAATCGCGGTCGAGTCAGTT
>DASYVL010000061.1 GCA_035937135.1 Terriglobales bacterium | reverse complement strand
TTATCGTTATCCATTTTGAGCCTCTGAGGGGCTAACTCATTGGTTGGCGGCAACCTTTAGCAGAGCGCCTAACAAGCCGCCGCCGTTCGCCACTTGTTGGCCTGGTACCGGACCTGCGTTAACCCCAAGTCTTTTAGAAGTCTGACAGGTCCAGGCTGAGCAGTCTGTTCAAAGAAGAACACAGTAAAACTTAACGATTGCATCAACTTAGGTTCTCGACCTGGGCCCGTTCCCGGACTCAGCGCCGGTCGTGCTCTGGTTGCGGGGCTGGCGAGCGATGCCGACCGCGAGCGCCGCGCCGCCCAATCGCTGTCGCAAAAACCCTGAGTCTGGCTCTTGGCTCCTGCCGCCTGCGAGCTGCCCTAGAAGAACCGCACCTTCACGTCCGGCCGCTTCTCCAGGTGGATGCTCTCGACGAAGCGCACGGCGCCGGTTTCGAGCGTCATGACGATGGAAGAAGTGCGCGTGCCCTCGCCGAAGAAGCGGACGCCGCGCATCAGCGAGCCCTCGGTCACGCCGGTAGCGGCGAAGATGATGTGCTTGCCCGGCGCCAGATCTTCGCTGCGGTAGATCTTCTTCTTGTCGGTGATGCCCATCTTGGCGATGCGCGCTTCGAGTTTCGGCCGATCAATCACCAGCCGCGCCTGGATCTCGCCATTCAGGCAGCGCATGGCGGCGGCGGTGATCACGCCCTCGGGCGCCCCGCCCGTTCCCATCACCGCGTGCACGCCCGTGCCGATAACGGCGGCAGCGATGCCCGCCGAGAGGTCTCCGTCACCGATCAGCTTGATGCGCGCCCCGGCGGCGCGGATGTCGCTGATGAGCTTCTCGTGCCGCGGCCGGTCGAGCACGATCACCACCAGGTCCTCGACGTCGCGGTCCAGGCACTTGGCGATGGCCTTCAGGTTGTCCTTGACCGGAGCGTCCAGCTCCACTTTGCCTTTGCAGGACGGCCCGACGACCAGCTTCTCCATATAGCAGTCGGGAGCATGCAGCAGCCCGCCGCGCTCGGACGCGGCCAGCACGGTGATGGCGTTGGCCGAGCCGGTGGCGCACAGGTTCGTGCCCTCCAGCGGGTCCACGGCGATGTCCACTTCGGGGAAGTCCACGCCCTGGGGCGGCGCCGCGCCGACTTTTTCCCCGATGTAGAGCATGGGAGCCTCGTCGCGCTCGCCCTCGCCGATGACGATGGTGCCACGCATGGGGACGGTGTCCATCACCCGGCGCATGGCCTCCGTGGCCACGTGGTCGGAGCGCTTGCGGTCGCCCAGGCCCATGGTTTTGGCGCTGGCGATGGCCGCCTCCTCCACCACCCGCATGAACTCCAGCGCCAGCTGGAACTCCAAGTGCTTGGTGAAAACGGCGTGGGTTGCAGCGTCTTTCTTGGCGTGGTTCTTGAACTCGGGCTTGGTCTCGGTAGCCATGTGGATTCCTCAGAAGGCGTCGATGCCGGTGACGTGCGATCCGATGACGAGAGTGTGGATGTCGTGCGTGCCCTCGTAGGTCTTCACCGATTCCAGGTTCATCATGTGGCGCATGATGGGATAGTCGTCGGCAATGCCGTTCGCGCCCAAGATGTCGCGCGCCATCCGCGCGCACTCCAGCGCCATCCACACGTTGTTCTGCTTGGCCATGGAGATGTGGTAGTGCTGCGCCTTGCCCTGGTCCTTCAGCCGCCCCACCTGGAGCACTAGCAGTTGCCCCTTGGTGATCTCAGAGATCATCCAGGCCAGCTTCTCCTGCACCAGCTGGTGCGAGGCGATGGGCTGGTTGCGGAACTGCTTGCGCTCCTTGGCATACTGCAGAGCGGTGTCATAGCAGGCCATGGCCGCGCCGATGCCGCCCCAGGCGATGCCGTAGCGCGCCTGGTTCAGGCACATCAGCGGCGACTTCAGCCCGCCCGAGCCGGGCAGCAGGTTCTCCGCCGGGATGCGCACGTCCTGCAGCGACAGCCCCGAGGTCACTGAGGCGCGCAGCGACCACTTGCCGTGCACGTCGAAGGCGCTGAACCCGGGCCGGTCGGTCTCCACGATGAAGCCGCGGATATTGTTGTCCTCGTCCTCCACCTTGGCCCAGATGATGGCGATGTGGGCGATGGTGCCGGAGGTGATCCACATCTTCTCGCCGTTGAGCACATACTCGTTGCCAACCTTCTTCGCCCGGGTCAGCATGCCGCCGGGGTTCGACCCGAACTGCGGCTCGGTCAGCCCGAAGCAGCCCAGGATTTCGCCCGTCGCCATCTTGGCCAGGTACTTGTCCTTCTGGGCGTCGCTGCCGAAGGCGTAAATGGGATACATGCAGAGCGCCGACTGCACGCTCACGAAGCTGCGCACGCCGGAGTCGCCGCGCTCCAGCTCCTGCATCACCAGGCCGTACTCTACATTGGACATTCCGGCGCAGCCGTAGCCCTTGAGCGACGCACCGTAGAAACCCATCTCGCCGAAGGGTTGGATGAGTTCCTTGGGGAAGCGCCCGTCGCGGTTGCACTGCTCGATGATGGGAATGAGGTTCTCTTCGATGAACTTGCGGGTGTTGTCGCGCACCAGCCGCTCGTCGTCCGAGAGCAGGGAATCGAACTCGATGAAGTCCACTCCCTTGAATTTAAAGGCCATGGATTTTTCTCTTTCGCGTTGAAGCTAACAGAGGCGTGGAGGAGCGTCAAACCCTTGCACCGCATGGGGGCGCAAGACAGCCAGAGCGCGCTTCCGGTAGAATGATGCCTGCGGTCGGCGCGCAGGTTTTCCCTTCGAGTTTCGGACTCCCGCCCTCAGAACCGCGAATCCAAACCCCCGGTGATCGGGGAAGTTTCTGTCAGGAGAAGAGCATGGTCAAAGTGGCCAAGACCGCCCACCGAAAGAGCATCATGGACACCTCCAAGAGCCACGACTGCCCCAAGTGCGGCAAGCCCACCCGCATCGTCAAGCGGGTGAAAGACCGCGAGCGCGGCACTCCCGGCGGCATCTTCATCTCCTGCTCCGCCTGCGAGTTTTTCGAGAAGCTCTAAGCCAGGACTTTCTAAGCCAGGACTTTCGGCGAGATTTCTTCCAGGATGGCCCGCGCCGCGGCGGCCGGGTCTTTCGCGCCCGTGATGGGCCGGCCGACCACGATGTAGTCGGCTCCGGCGGCGATGGCTTCTGCCGGTGTGGCGACCCGAGTTTGGTCGTCCTTGGCTCCGCCTGCCGGCCGTACCCCGGGCGTCACAATCGCAAAGCCTGCTCCCATCTCCTGCCGGATGGCCCTGGCCTCCTGCGCCGAGGCGACCACGCCCCCGCAGCCCGCTTTTTGGGCCAGGGAAGCCAGCCGCAGGGCTTGCTCCAGGGTTTGCGCCGCCACCCCAATCTCTTTCAGGTCCGCGTCACCGAAGCTGGTGAGGACGGTGACCGCCAGCACCAGCGGAGGACGCGTGGCCGCACCTGCCGCTTCCACCGCCGCCTTCAGCATCTTCGAGCCGCCCGAAGCGTGCACCGTCAGCATCGCGACCCCAAGCTCCGAGGCAGCGCGCACCGCCGCCGCTACCGTGCTGGGGATGTCGTGATACTTAAGATCGAGGAAGACCTTGCGGCCGGCGCCACTCAGGTCACGCACCACCGCCGGGCCGGCGGCGGTGAACAGTTGTTTCCCCACCTTGTAGCTGGAGACGGACTCGCCGAACGCGGCCACGATGCGCTGCGCCTCGGCGGCAGTGGGAACGTCCAGAGCGACAATCAGGCGGTCGCGTGCGCTGTCCATTCCCCTTAGTTTACAGGTTTCTCTTCCAGGCCGGCCAGATGGTGAGTCGCGGCAATGGTCTCCGGTTTCACGATGTCCAGACGCACCCGCTCTGTCCCCCGCTCCCGGAACTCCAGGAGCTGGGCCACGGCATACGACAGGTCAATGATCCGGCTTTCAGGCACCGGACCCCGGTCGTTCACCCGCACCATCACCCACTTGCTGTTACGCAGGTTTGTGACCTTAACCCACGTCCCTAGAGGGAGTTGCCGGTGGGCGGCGGTGAAATGGAACATGTTGTAAGTCTCGCCGTTGGCGGTGGTTCTGCCATGAAACGGCTTGCCGTACCAGGAGGCACGGCCGATTTGATAGGGTTTTGTAGGAGTTTCTACGGCCTTGGAGCCGCTTTTAACGGGTGCCGCCCCCAAGATGGCAACAGTTAACCCTGTGGCCAGAATGCTGGCAAGTACTCGTCGCATTAATACACCTCACGTCTTCGGTAGTTACCTCCCCAACCACAGACTGCTCACAATGCTATGAAAAATAACGTTAGAAGTCAATACCATTGTACCAGGATCAGAACCCGGGGCGTTGTAATTTAGCCGCAGTCAATCCCACTGGAATTGGCAGAAAGCGACCCCTTCCTGGACCTGCGAGAAAACACCGCACTGGCCGACCGGATGCTCCCCAGGTCCAAATCGGGACGGGAGCCGGTCCGGGGCAACTCTGCGGCCGGATTGAGCTTCTGGAAGGGAGACAGAGCCGGCGGCAGGCGCCCGATTCCGCCCGGGTCGCTGCCTCCGGGAAGGGGACCCAGGATTTTTCCGTTCCCATGAGCATTGCTTTTCGCTACATTGCGCAGCCATGACGCAGGCGCCGCCGGTGGTGCTCACCATTTCGGGCTTCGACCCCTCCTCCGGAGCGGGCACGCTGGCGGACATCAAGACCCTGGCGGCCCACGGCTGTTATGGGGTCGGCTGCATCACCGCGCTGACCGTGCAGTCCACCGCCGGGGTCCGGCGAGTGGAGCCGGTCTCAGCCAAGCTGGTGCGCGAGACGCTGGAAGAACTGGCGGCGGACCTGCCCATCGCCGCCGCGCGCATCGGCATGCTGGGCTCGGCGGCAGTGGTGGAGGCGGTCGCCGACTTTCTGGGCGCGGGGCGAATCCCCTTTGTCGTGCTCGACCCGATCCTCAAGTCCTCCTCTGGCGCCGACCTGATCGATAAGGAGGGTGCGGAGCGCCTCCCCAAGCTGCTGTTTCCGCGCGCTACCGTCATCACTCCCAACATCGACGAGGCCGCGCAGCTGACCGGGCTTCCGGTCTCGAACGTCGCGGAGATGAAAGCGGCGGCGCGCAAGCTGCACGAGATGGGCGCCAAAAACGTCGTGGTCACCGGCGGCCACCTGGAGCGGCCCGTCGACCTGCTGAGCCTGGCCGGGCCAGGAGGCTGCGAGCAGTTGGAGTTCGCCTCCGAGCGGCTGCGCTCTACCGCCACGCACGGCATCGGCTGCGCCTTTTCCACCGCGGTCGCCGCCAACCTCGCCTTGGGGAAGCAACTGAGCGACGCGGTGGTTCTGGCCAAGGCCTACGTCACCAAGGCCATTGCCCGCGCCTATCCTCTTGGCCGCGGCACCGGGCCCATCCACCATCTGTTCCGCATGGACGAGCAGCCGCGCCCGGCGCAGGACGCCATCGAGCCCAAGCACTGATCCTCACGCCGATTTGCGCGCTCTCGCCCGAAAAGCTAAAGTCATTCTTCCCGGTGATTGCCCGCTTACATCCTTCCTTGGCGGCTGCGCAGTTCCTCTGCGCGTGCGTGGTTCTCAGCGTTCTTGCTGTTTCCGCACAAGCCCCGCCCCCGACGGCTCAGTCGCTCCTGGCCCAGGGCCAGCGGGCGCTCGAGGCCGGTGACTTCGCTGAGGCGGCGCGCAGCTTCGAGCAGGCCCGCCTCCTGGCCCCGGAGGATCGCGACGTCTTTCGCGGCCTGGTGCTCAGCTACCTGCAGGGTGGGGAGTTCCCCGGGGCTGTCGCGGCCGGGAAGGATGCGGTCGAACGCTGGCCGAGCGACCCGGAGTTCCACCACTGGCTCGGCTTGGCCTACTTCCAGAATCACGAGGCGGCCGCTGCGATTGCGCAGCTTCAGAAGGCCGCACAACTTGCGCCCCAGAACGCGGATGTCCACCATGACCTCGCTCTGGTGTTTCTAGATCAGCAGCAATATCCGCAGGCCGCCGAGCAACTGGAGAAGGTGGTCCGGCTCCGCCCGCGGTCGGCGCTCGACCACGTGCTGCTGGGCCGCGCCTTGCAGAACAGCAACCGCAGCCTGCGCGCCATCGAGGAGTTCAAGACCGCGCTGCGGATCGAACCCGGTCTGCCGCTCGGGCACTACCACTTGGGCTTCGCCTACTCCAGCGTCGGGCGCAACGCCGAGGCCCTGGTCGAATTGCGCCAGGAGGCCACCCCCGGCCAGACCAACGCCGAGGTCTTCTACCAGTTCGGTCACACGCTGCTTGAGTCCGGGCAATGGAAGGAAGCGGTGGCCGCGCTCGGCCGCGCCACCCAGCTGGCTCCCAATCACCAGGACGCTTATTACGACCTGGGCAAAGCCCTGTTGCTGGCGGGCCAGACGGACGATGCGATCGCCGCTTTAGGACGCGCCATCCAGCTGAACCCCCAGGACGCGAGCGCCTACTACCAGCTCTCCCGCGCCCTGGCCCGCAAGGGCGACGACGCGGGATCCCGGCAGGCTCTGACCCGCTTTGAGCAGCTCAAGAAGTCGCAGAAGGAAACCGGCGGGATGGCCACGGGGCGGGACCGCAAATGATCGCTCGCCTCCGCACCGTGCGTCTTGCCGCAATCACGCTCGCGGCCGCCCTGGCCGTGCTTCCGGCAGCGTGGGGACAGAAGACTTCTCGGCCCACGCACCCGTCGATACAGTTCCAGGACGTCACCCGCGCCTCCGGCATCGACTTCCACCTCACCTGCGGCGGCCCGGAGAAGCGTTACATCATGGAGTCGCTCTGCGGCGGCGGCGCCTTCCTGGACTACGATAACAACGGCTGGCTCGACATCTTCCTGGCGAACGGCTCCACTGTCAGCGACCTGCACCACGGCGCCCAGCCCAACTTCAAGCTCTATCGCAACAC
>DASYVL010000060.1 GCA_035937135.1 Terriglobales bacterium | reverse complement strand
CCCGACGCGTTTCTCTACGAGTTTGATGGCTCGGAGGTCGGCCCCCACGGCGATCTAGCACGACTGAAGTTCCGCCCTGCTCCTAAGTTCGAGCCGCCCTCGCGGGAGACCATCATCTATAGGGGCATGGAGGGCACGGTGGTGGTGGAGCCGCGCGACCTGCGCCTGGTCCGCATCGAGGCCGCGCTGGTCGAGGACGTCACGCTGGGCTGGGGACTGCTCGCCCGCCTCAATAAAGGTGGCCGCATCACCATGGAACAGTCGCTGCTTCCCGATGGCGAATGGCAAACCACCAGCATGACTTTGGACTTCATCGGCAAGGCCTTCTTGTTCAAGACCATCCGCATCAAGCAGAAGCAGTCCATCAGCGAATTCCGTCCGGTGCCCGCGAATCCCAGCTTGGCCGAGGGAATCGCGCTGCTGAAGAAGCAGGACACCGCGGTCGCGGAGAAAAAGTAGTCCGAGAGGTCAGCTCTTTCCCGTCGGGTGCAGGGTTTCTTTGCGCACGGTGAGCCGCTCCACCAGGTCCTCGCGGACGCGGTAGCCGGGGCCGGCTTCGCTGGGCACGTCAACCATGCCGTCGGGACGGACTTCGACCTCGGGCTCGATGATGTCTTGCTTCCAGTAGCGCCGGGAGGCGGAGACGTCGCCGGGCAGGCTGAAATTCTCGAGCGTGGAGAGGGCGACGTTGTGGGCGCGGCCGATGCCCGACTCCAGCATCCCGCCACACCAGACGGGAACGCCGCGCGCGCGGCAGACGTCGTGCACCCGAATGGCCTCGCTGAAGCCGCCCACGCGCCCCACCTTGATGTTGACGATGCGGCAGGCGTCCAGCTCCAGCGCTGCTTCGGCGTCGCGGGCGTTGCGGATGGCCTCGTCCAGGCAGAGGGGAGTCTCCAGCTGCTTCTGCAACCGGGCATGGAAGTAGAAGTCGTCCGACCAGAGCGGCTGCTCGATCATCAGCAGGCGGAAGGCGTCGAACTTTTTCAGGTGCGCGGCATCGTCCAGGGTATAGGCGGAGTTGGCGTCGCAGCTCAGCGTGATCTCCGGCCACTTGGCCCGGATGCGCTCGAAGACTTCAACGTCCCATCCCGGCTTGCACTTGACCTTGATGCGCCGGTATCCGGCGGCCAGCTCGGTCGAGATCTTTTCCAGAAGCTGCTCGATCGTGTCCTGAATGCCGATGGAAACGCCGCAGGGAATCTCGCGGCGTATGCCGCCCAGCAGCTTCCAAAGCGGCAGGCTCTTGGCGCGCGCTTCGGCTTCCCAGAGAGCGTCCTCCAGCGCCGCCTTGGCCATGCGATGGCCGCGCACGCGAGAGAAGAGGGCCGGGCAGTCCTTCCCTGCTGCGATTTCTTTTCCCACCAGCATGGGCGCCAGGTGCGCGGTGATGGCGTACCAGGCGGTCTCGACCGACTCTTCGCTATAGAAAGGCTCCTCGCCGGCGACGCACTCGCCCCAGCCGGTCAGCCCTTCGCCCAGGAGCGTGACCAGCAGAATGCGCCGCTCGGTGGTGCGCCCGAAGCTGGTCTCGAAGAAGTGGACCAGTGGCATGCGGATCTCGCGCAAAACTATGGCGTCGATCTTCATTGGTCGGAGCCGTCCCCGGCGTAGGAGAACACCTCGTCCCAGCGCCCCAGCAGGAACTTGCCGTTGCCCGCCGGGTCGCGCTCGTAGCCCAGCACCGCCAGGCCTTCGGCGAAGGCCTTCAGGAATTCCTCACGGTTCTTGGTTTGCACCTCGCCGGCGCGACCGCGGTCGGCCTCGGAGGCCTTCCAGCGGTAGATCTCGGCGGGGATGGAAAGAGTCCGCTCGACTTTGAAATCCGGGCGCGCGCCCGACCCGAGCAGCTTCTCCACTCGCCGGGAGCGCAGCCACCATTCGGCGACCAGCCGGTCGGTGGGCAGACCGCCCTGCAAGGGCGAGGAGGAGATGCCGTACTGGTTGATGTTGTAGCGGCGGGCGATGGCGCCCAGCCGCTCCAGGTTGAGGTGGGCGTTCTTGATCTCCAGGGGATCGAAGGTCCACTCGATGAGCTCGAAGCCGCGGGCCAGCGCGTCCTCGCGTTGCACCAGCTTGATGCGGCGCCCCAACCCGGCGTTGCGATGGCTGTCGCGCACCGCCAGCATGTGCGAGTGCAGATAGGGATGACCGGAGCGGCTGCCGGGGATGGAGAGCGCGAACCCGACCATCTCCTGGTCCTCAAAGGCGCCCAGGACCTGTCCGCCGATCTTCTCCGCCACCACGAACAGCCGCAGCGGGACCAGATCGAGGTCGGAGAATCCCCACACGTCTCTCTGCAGCTCGACGCAGGCGTTGAGCTCGTCGAAAGTGTGGCACATGCGGATGGAGATGCGATCGGGCGAAGCCGTCACGGCTGGGCCGCCTTCCGGTCCGCCATCTGCTTGGACTGCTGCCAAAGGGATTCCATCTCCTCCAGCGTGGCCTGCTGCAGGTTGCGGCCCTGGCGGCCGAGCTCCGTTTCCACCCACTGAAAGCGCCGCTTGAACTTCCTGTTGGTCTTTCTCAGCGCGGATTCAGGGTCGAGCGAAAGGTAGCGGGCGATGTTGACCAGCACGAAGAAGAGGTCGCCAACCTCGTCCTCCAGGCGCGCGCGCAGCTCTTCCGGAACTTTGAGCGCGCCGGAGCCGGCGACGCCGCGGCCGATGGGCCGCGGTCCGGGCGCGGGATACTCGGCGAGATTGCTCTTCAGCTCCGCGGTCTCTTCGGCCAGCTTCTCGAACAGGCCCTGGATCTCGGGCCAGTCGAATCCGACGTGGGCGGCGCGCGAGCTGAGCTTGAAGGCTTCGAGCAGCGCCGGGACGCCGGAGGAGACGCCGGCCAGCGCCGAGTCGGGCGCGTCCGCGTCCTTCGGCTTCTTGCCGCCGCCGGCGGCCAGGCGCTGCTTCTTCTCCTGCGCCTTCAGCGCCTCCCAGTTCCGCAGAACGTCGGCGGGAGTCTCCGCCTTGACGTCGCCGAAGACGTGCGGATGCCGGGCGACCAGCTTGCCCGAAAGCCCCTCCAGGACGTCCTCGATGGTGAAGCGCTGCTCCTCGCTGGCCATCTGGGCGTAGAACAGGACCTGGAGCAGCAGGTCGCCGAGCTCGTCTGCGAGCTCGGGCCAGTCGCGGTTGTCGATGGCCTCCAGGACCTCGTAGGTCTCCTCCAGCGTGTAGGGCTTGATGGAATCAAAGGTCTGCTCGCGGTCCCAGGGACATCCGCCGGGCGCGCGCAGCCGCGCCATGATGGAAACCGCACGCTCGAACTTTTCCCCGGCCGCAGACACCGCTGCCTAATCTAACCGAGCGCTCGCACAAATCCAACCGAGAGGGCCTGCGACGCAAGGTGCTGTAGTAGACTTTTTGTTGCGACCCTTGGGGGCAGATGCGTCGCCGTTACCTCCGTTTCCGAGCCCCCGATCCCCATGAGCAAGAAGTCCAAGAGTCCGTCCGCCGGTTATGTAGCCTTCGTGCTGCATTCCCACCTGCCCTACGTGGTGAACCACGGGACCTGGCCACATGGCTTGGACTGGCTGCATGAGGCGGCGGCGGAAACCTACCTGCCGCTGCTGCGCGTGCTGGGGCGGCTGGAGGAGCGCGGCGTCGGCCTGAAGGCCAGCATCAATCTTTCTCCCATTCTGCTGGAGCAGCTGGCGCATCCCACCTTTAAGGAAGGCTTCGTCGGCTACCTGGAGCAGAAGATCGAGGCAGCGCGGCGCGATGCGGCGGAGTTTGTGCGCAAGGGCGACCGCCACTTCGTGTACCTGGCGAACTTCTGGGAGCGCTTCTTCACCCAGGCGCAGCGCGATTTTGAGGCCCTGGGGCGTGACATCGTGGGCGGCTTCCGCCGTTTCTACGAATCGGGCGCCATCGAGATCATCACCTGCGCCGCCACCCACGGTTATTTCCCGCTGCTGGGGACCGACGCCTCCATCCGCGCCCAGGTGCGCCTGGGCGTAGCCACCCACGAACGCTTTTTCGGACGCAAGCCGCGCGGCATCTGGCTGCCCGAGTGCGGCTACCGGCCGGCCGGAGAGTGGAACTTCCCGGTCCCGGTGGACGGCGCCGGCGGCGCGCATGGCCCGTTCAAGCGCAGCGGCGTGGAGCAGATCCTGGCAGAGAGCGGCATCGAGTATTTCTTTGTGGACACCCACATGGTGGAAACCACGGCCCGCTTCACCCCCTACGAGCTGCTGGCGGGCGGTGTGCCCATTGCGGTCGAGATGGAGCCGGGCGAGGCCCGCGCCTCCTTCTATCTTCCTTACTTCGCGGGAACGCCCAGCCGGAAGCGGTCGCGCGTGGCCTTCTTCACCCGCGACCCGCGCACCGGCATCCAGGTGTGGAGCGGAGAGCATGGCTATCCCGGCGACTCCGTGTATCTGGACTTCCACAAGAAGCACTGGCCAGGCGGACACCGCTACTGGCAGGTGACTGAGCCCAAGTCGGACCTGGGCTCGAAGACCGCCTACTACCCGGAGACGGCCGAGGGACGCACCCTGGATCACGCGCGCCACTTCACCGCGCTGGCGCGGTCGGTGCTGCGTGACTACGCACCCGAGGGCGCCGTGTCGCCCATCCTGGCTGCGCCTTTCGACGCGGAGCTGTTTGGACACTGGTGGTTCGAGGGCCCGCACTGGCTGGAGCACGTCGCACAGGAGTGCGGGAAGCCGGACTCAGGGCTGAAACTCGTCACCTGCGGCGAGTATCTCGACCGCCACCGGCCCGCGGGCTTCGTGGAGCTGCCCGAGGGCTCCTGGGGGCGCAATGGCTCGCACGAGGTCTGGCTGAATCCAGACAACGCCTGGACGTGGGAGCAGATCTATCCCGCCGAGCGCGCGGTGGAACAGATGGCGGAAGGAGGCCGCTGGCGCGGCAACCCACTCGCCACGCGTCTGGCGACGCAGATCTGCCGCGAGCTGCTGCTGCTGGAGTCTTCCGACTGGCAGTTTCTGATCACCACCAAGCACGCGCGGGACTACGCCGAAAAACGCTTCGACACGCACCTGCAGCAATTTCGCAGCTTGCTGGACGCCTGGCACCGCTACGAGGCCACGCGGGAGATATCGGCCGAAGCGGCGAAGACGCTGGCTGAGATCGAGCAGCGCGACTCCGTCTTCCCGGAACTGACGCCCGACATCTACGCACCCTAGCGGACGCGCCCTCTCCATCATCCTTGTTGCAATTGCATTACGGGATCAGTCATCAATCCAAGTCGATGTCCCGGATGGGGCGTCCCGTGTCGGGCGATTCCTTGGCGCGCTTGACCGCTTCCTGGAACTTCTTCTCCAGCAGTTGCGACTTGTTCTTCTCCGCCTCCACCGATTGCCGGAAGAGGGAGTCGCGGCGTCCATCCTGCTCGTGCATGGCGCGCGCGGCCTCCTCGATGTCGGCGAAGGTCCTGGGGCGGACCGGGGCAGTGTGCCCGATCACCGCGCGGCTGGCGGTGTCCACTTTGAGCACGGCGCTGCAGCAGGGACAGGCCACTTCGAATTGGGCCGGGCCTTTGGCCATCTGGGCAAATCATACTCCAAAGGGATGGAGCGGGGAGACTCAGAGATAGAGGATCTGGTGGTCGGGGCAGTCGGTCTGAACGACGTCGTAGAGCTGCAGCAGCAGTTGCGGGCCGTAGCGGGCGACGAAGGAGATACCCGCGACCTCGCGCTCCTGCTGGTTCTTGTTGGGAAACAGACAGGCCATCAACTGCTCCGCGTGGTGGCCGAGCTCCGCCTGGCGCTGGAGCTCGGCGCGGGCCACCCGCTTGCGCAGCCGGTCCAGTTGGTAGCGCATCTTGGCTTCCGAGCGCGCGGAGGCTTCCGCCAGCGTGGGGTCAAACTTCTCGAGCGACTGGCGCAGCGAGGTCAGCGAAGACTCCACCGCCGCCTGGGCCGAATCGAAAGCGCCGTGCACTTCCTTGGACATCGCGTGCTCGGCCAGAAGCTCCCGCAGGCGTTCCACTCCGTGGAATGAGTCCGCGACTGAGACGCCGTAGCGGTCCAGGAGGCGCTTCACGCGGGGCTCGACCAGGGTGGCACTGAAGCGCGGCAGGATGGGCGTCACCCGCTTCAGCAGCTTTTCGTACACCACCGCGGCCTGGGCGAAGTAGGCCACCTCCGACGGCCCGCCGACATAGGCCAGCGTGGGTAAGAGATAGTCCTGCACCACCGGCCGCAGCAAGACGTTGGCGCTGAAGCTCCCGGGATCGCCGGAGAGCTGCTGCTGGAGGTCTGCGGCCGGGATCTTTTGCGTGCCGATAACAAAGTCCTCGCCGGCGCGGTGGATGGCCTCGCGGGAGCCGTTCTCCGTCCGGAACAGGAGTGTGGACGAAGGCGTTACCCGCGCCTGCGCATGATACCCGGCGGATTCCAGTTCCCAGTTCCGGCGCAGCAGAGCCTTTTCCAACGCGGCGGCGCCGGTCAGGGCCTCTCGATACAGCGGCGCCGCCAGGGCGTGCAGCTCCGGGTCAGAGGCGTCCAGGAACACCACACCCGAGTGACGGAAGAGCTGGGAGAAGAGCTTGGCGAATGCGTTGCCCAGCGTCTCTCCCGGCCGATAGCTCTGGCGCAACCACTCCGCGGTCTCGCCTTCGCCGAGCACTTCGGCCGCCATGGCCACCTGGGCATGGATGTCCTCCCCAAGAACGATGGAGCTGACGGGAGCGTTCTCCTTCCCGTGGGAGTCGGTGGCGAACCGGTGCAGCCTGCCGTCCGACCCGAGGAGAGTCGCGTGGTTGACCTCCTCCAGATCGTGGTCCTCGGTGGCCAGCCAGAAGACGGGGATACATTCCGTGCCGGCGCGGGAAAACTCGGCCGCAAGTTTGATGGCGGTGAGGGCTTTGTACAGAGAGAAAAGGGGCCCGCCGAGGAGCGCTACCTGTTGCCCGGTGACGATGGCGAAGGCGCCGTCGCGGAAGCGCGCGATGTTTTCCAGTGTCTCCGCCGAAGCGGACCAGGCGCGGTTCTGCCGATCCAGGATGGCGGCAACGGCGCGACGGCGGGCGGGGTCGTAGTTCAGCGACCGCGATTCTCCCTCCACCCAAGCGCGCTCCAAGGGCGGCCGGGAGTAGAATTCCCGTACCTTCGAAAAGCGCTGCAGGTAGTCCGCAAACAGGCGGGTGGTGTGCGGGATGGCGGAAAGCGGAAGACACTCGGAGATCAAGCGCGGCTTCCTCCCGGCGGGATTCTACAACCGAAGGCCATGAGGTTAGATGTATGAGGCTGAGTCACGATGCAAGAAAGCTCACAGCACTCCTGGTAGTCATGACGCTCGCGGCAGGAGGGCCTGGGGGCAGCGCCGTGGGGGTGGGGGCAACGCGGGAGCTGTGGAATCGAACATGACCGGAATCGAGAATGCCGCGCCCCCGCCTCCTCCGATCTATGAACGCAGATACGAGGGCTCGGTGAAGTTCACCTCGCGCGCCGAGCTGGTGCTGGTCCCGGTGGTGGTCAAGGACAAGAGCGGGAACTTCGTCACCGGCCTTACCGTGGACGATTTCACCGTGACGGAGAACGGCCAGCCGCAGAAGGTCTCCACCTTCGAGGAAGTCAAACCCTCCGCTAGCCCGGTGGAGCGTCCCCGGCTGGCGCCGATGGAATACACCAATGTGGTCACGGGCGGCAGCTCGCCCCGCCGGATGACCATCATAGCCCTGGACCTGGTGAACACTCCCTTCCTGGACCAAGCGCGGGCCCGCGAGCAATTGCTCAAATATCTCGCCGAGCAGGTGGACGCCAACAACCTGACCGCTCTGGTCACCATCCACATCAAGGGCATCACTGTCATCCAAGATTTCACGGGCGACCCCAAGGCGCTGGTGGCAGGGCTGCAGACGGTAAAGGGAAAACTTCATCTGACCGAAGCGACCAGCCTCTCTTCCCCCCGCACCGACGAAATCATCGCGCAGGCGGCTGGGGATGTCGGAGTGGCTCATGGAATTCGCCTCGCCCGGAGACTTCGGCTCCTACCGGCAAGGGGCCGCCGTCGCAACGACTCTGGAGGCCTTCCAGCACATCGCGCAGGCCTTCGCTGGAGTGCCGGGCCGGAAGTCCTTGCTGTGGGCCACGGGAAGCTTCCCCTTCACCATTGACGACTCCAGCAGCATTCTGGGCGGCGGCAGCGTCTACGCCCTCTATGAGCGCACCATGCAGTCGCTCACCAGCGCCAACATCGCCGTCTATCCTGTGGACGTGCGCGGACTGATGACCGTCGGCCTTCCCGATTCCTCCACTCCCTCCACCAGTCGTGGCGCCGCGTTCCCGGGACCTGCCATCAGCGCGGCTTCCCGGGCGCAAGCCGATACCATCACCACCCTGGAGACCTTCGCCGCCATGACTGGCGGCAAGGCCTTCTACAACCGCAACGACCTTTCCAATTCCTTCAAGGAAGCCTCGGAGGATTCCTCGGCGTATTACATGCTTGGCTACTACCTGGACAAGAAGAACACCAAGTCGGGATGGCGGAAACTGAAGGTCAAGGTCGCGCACGAAGATGCGCATGTGCGCGCGCGCACCGGCTTCTTTGTCGACCAGAGCACGGTGGATCCCTCGCTCACCCGCGAGTTGGACCTGTTCGTGGCCATCAGCAGCCCGCTCGACTACACCGCGCTTCCCATCACCGTGCGCTGGACCCAGGTGGAAGGCAAGGGCGGCAAGAAAAGGGTCGGATTTGAGGTCGTGCTGCCGGCGAACGCCGCCACCATCGAGGGCGCCGACAACCGGCTGAGTCTGGAGTTCCTGGCCGTGGCCAAGACGGGGAAAGGGGAGAGCGCAGCGAATTTTGGCCAGACCTTCCAGAAGAGGCTGACCTCCGAACAGGCAGAGCAGATCCGAGGCAGCGGCATCACCTACCACAATGTGATCGAGGTCTCCCCGGGAGATTACGGTGTGCGCTTCGTGGTGCGCGACAACATCAGCGGAAGGATGGGGAGCGTTCTGGCGCCTCTCCGCCTCGACGAGCTGGGCCAGCTGCGATGAACCCGCAGCGCACCGGGCTGCGTCGGAGGGCACTTCGGCTCACGAGCCTGCCAAACTTCCCACCAGCCGGGCTCCCCGTTTGACTTCCCTGCGCCGGCTGCCTACAGTGGAAACAGGTCTTTGCAGACTGCAAGAGGCGCGAATGCGCCTCCGTGGGGGCGTCACGGCTTCGACGGAAATGCTTGCGGCCGAGAGGCATGCCGGGGTGCACACACCCGTGATCGCGTGCAAAACAAACAATTGCCAATCAAAACCTGGCATACGCTGCTTAATTAAATAAGTAGCCGTCCTCCGTGGCTTCGTCCGCGGGCTGCGGAAGGACGTCGCATAGCGGGCTGGCTTCTGGCGCTACGTCTGGGCGCCGGAGGCGAGACTTCCAGGCTAGCTTTCCGCGTTTCTTGTCCGTTCTGAGCGCGGCCGGCGAAGGTTTCCCGCGAAGGCGGGAAGCGGGAACGCGACTACGCATGTAGTCTCTGGGCCAGTAAGATTTTCGGACGCGGGTTCAACTCCCGCCGCCTCCACCACTTCTTCCTTCACTCTCCGACCGCTCCATCAAGACCGCAGGAAACGCGGGTATACTCTCGCGCATGGAGTGCGCCGAGCTGGAAAGGCTGCGGGAGCAGGTGCGCGAGATCCGCAAGGAGATGAGCGCCCGGCGGGAGCGCGCCCGCTCCATGTCCGAGCAGCGCCCACTCGCAGCGCGCAAGGACGGGTACCAGGCGCTGCTAGAGCGCAAGCTCGGGCGCGCGGTCGCTGACATCGAGCAGCACGTCGCCCGGCACCAATGTCAGGACTGACTCTGCGCAGAAAGCGCGGGCAGGTCTAAGAAGCAGCGGGAGCGAAGGAGGCAACCGCCTGCTCTTCGCTGTCGTAGAACTCGAAGACGGTGACCAGCTTGGTGAGCACCAACTGGTCGCGGACGCGCTGGGTGAGGTTGGCCAGCTTGACGTTTCCGCCGGCAGCCTTCGCCGAGGTATAGAGGCCCACCAGCGTCCCCAGGCCGCCGCTATCGATGTAGCTGACCCCGCCCAGATTGAGGACGAGCTGAAGGTTCTCCGCCAGCAGGTTCTTGACCGTCTCGCGCAGGGAGGCGGTCTCATCTCCGAAGACGATGCGGCCGCTGCAATACACGACCATCACGCCGTTCGCGGTCTTGTTGGAAATCTTCAGAGCCATGAAAGCCTCCTGCGCCGAGGCAGGACAGCCTACCGCCCCCGCCGCCGCTTTGCAAGCCCGGCGCCTCAACCCACCCCCTAGGCGCCCGCCGCCGGCGCGCCGAACTTCTGGCGGATCTCGCGGATCTGCCGGGAGTGGTTGTCCACGTGGTCGCAGTAGTGCTCGACGAACTTGTCCAGCACCACTTCCCC
>DASYVL010000059.1 GCA_035937135.1 Terriglobales bacterium | reverse complement strand
GACGCGCCCGATGTTCACCCAGCCATCGGGATTCGCCGGAGCAACCTCGGTGACCCTCTGGAAGGCAGCCTCCGCGCCTTTCAGATCGCCCTGCAGCAGCAGCCCGATGCCGTAGTCGTTCCAGCGCTCCCAGTCCTTGCCGTCGAGCACCGGCTGCACGGCCTGTGGAGGCGCGCCGCGTGCCGCCACCGGCAGCGTGACCTCGTTCTCCGCCAGCGTGACCACCGGCAGATCGGGCGCGTACTTCAGCTTCCCGGAAACCGTGGCCGTGTCCCCGGCAAAGACAAACTGCCGGTCGTCATAATCCGCCGTGTGGGTGGCGTCCTTCTGCTCGGGATTGGGAACGCCGGCGTAGGCGAAGTGCGTATTCCACCACGCGAACTTCCGGTAATGCAGCTGCGCCTTGAGCGTGACGTGGCCGGAGGCGTTCTCCGGGACTCGCAGGCGATAGTGGACCGTGTCCGCGGCGCCCGGCGGGATCAGCCGGACATACACCAGCGCCCGCGTGGCCCAGGCATTGCGCTTGTTGATGGGATTTCCTTTGGCATCCACCATCAACGAGCGATAGAAGTGCGCGCCTTTTTCCACCGGGCCTTTGCCATCGTCTTCGACCTTCCCGCTCCAGAAGAGGATCTTGCCCTGCTCATCCAGCGCCTGCAGCTCCAGCCACACGTCGAAGGCATCCACGGTGCCGCCGGGAAAGAAGTGGCCGACCTTGCGTGTACGCACCACCACGTCCACGCGCACGCTTTCGCCCGGCCGCAACGCGGGCAGCGCGCGGTTGAGCGGGGCGACGACTGGAACGGCATCGCCCGCCGAGGTCCCGGGCGTCGTGGTCTCGGCTTCTTCGCCCACCGCGAACGCCGTGGACATCTCGTGGCGCGCCTCCCCTCCCTCCTGCGTCCCAGGTTGCGCCGCGGTCAAGGCGAAGATGTCCACGCTCACGATCTTGTCCTTTAGGAATTTCTCCACCACCTCCAGCTGCTTCTGATCCTGATTGGCGAAGGGGAGCGCGGTGTTGGCTGCGGGAAAGCGGTGGGAGTGCACCTGGCCGTCCACGTTGGCGTCGTCGTGGGAGTCCACCAGCGGCATGTGGCAGTCGGCGCACTTCTGCGGCTTGGGCGGATAGTAGAACGAGCGCGCGCCTTGACCGGAGACGCCGCTGGCCTGCCAGTTGTCGTAATCATTGAAGCCGCGCACCCAGCGATAATTGTTCACCGGGACGTCCAGGTGCACCTTGTGGCAAGTGGAGCAGAACTCCGCCGTTTGCTGTCGCATGAAGGGCTTCAGAAAAGTTCGGCGGTGCGGCTCGGGGTTCAGCCGCACGGCAAAATCGTGCAGCCTCTGCATCAGCGGGTTCTCGCTGGCTGCCAGTTCGTGCAGCTTGGGATACTCCACCACAAAGTCGCCCTGCCCCATGCTGCTCTTCACCTTCACCATGGAGTGGCACATCATGCAGCCCATGCCGGCGTGTGCCTCCGGCCGGTTGACGATCTCTTTGATGGGCCGGTCCATC
>DASYVL010000058.1 GCA_035937135.1 Terriglobales bacterium | reverse complement strand
CCGCGCTCTTGGCGTCGCCATCCGCCGAACGCATGTAGTCGATGATCTCCTTCTTGTCCCACACGTGGTTGCCGGTGGTGAGCACCTCGATGCCCAGCTCCAGCAGCTCCTCGGCAATCGAGGGCGTCACCCCGAAGCCCCCGGCGGCGTTCTCGGCGTTGGCGATCACCAGGTCGATCTTCTGCCCGGAGACGATGTCCGCCAGGTGGTCGCGCACGATGCCGCGCCCCGGACTGCCGAAGATGTCGCCAATAAAGAGGATGCGCATAGCTCGGCTTCGATGGTAGCACGCGGCCTCAGCCTGCGGCCTCGGCCCTGCGGCGCACCAGGCGCAGCATTTCCCTGCGGATCAGCCCGGAAAACGGCCCCACCAGCAGCCAGTAAGCGCGAAACTTGCGGCGCGCTGCGCTGCCATACACCACTACGCGGGTCTCCGTGGCCAGGCGGGTGACGGAGTCGGACTCGCGCTCCAGCGTGAAGTTCCACATCGCCTTGGCGTAGCCGTCGCGCTCGAAGGCGATGATCTCCTCGGTCGTGAGCCCGCCCAGGGTGCCGCTGTCCAGCCTCCAGAAGCGGCCCACCACTCCGAGCAGCACCTCGTCCTCCGAACCCGTGGGGATGCGGATGAAGCCGGCCGCGCGCAAGCGCTCTTCCTGGGAGCCCGCCTGCGCTGCCTTTCGCCGCGACCAGCCCAGCTTGCGCAGGCCCATCAGCACCCGGGTCAGCGGCATCTGGGAGAAGTCGGCGCCCCGCAGCGCCTCCCGCGTTTGCTCGAGCGACGCCTGGACCCGCGTCCCGTAGCGGGCGGCTACGTCGGCGCGGGGTATCAGCTCTTCCAGCTTCACGGCCCGAGCTCCGCCGTCTTCAGGAAGTCGTAGTTGCCCGAGGGCGAGAGCTTCAGGTTGCGCACCCGGCGCGAGTGCACCAGCACGTTGTCCATGTACCACAGGTTGATGTAGGGCAGGTCTTGGGCGACGATGCGCTGCACCTCGGCGTAGAGCGGCTTGCGTTTGGCCTCGTCGGTTTCGCGCCTCGCCTGGTCGATGAGCTCGTCCACCCGCGGGTTGGAGTAGTAGCTGCGGTTGGCGCGCTTGGGCGGGAAGCTGGCGGAGTGGAAGACGTGCTCGAAGATGTCCGGGTCCTCGTTGCCACCGATCCACCGCAGCGAGTACATCTGGAAGGAGCCGTGGACCACGTCCGAATAAAAGGTACCGAACTCATAGCTGCGGATGTCGAGCGCGATGCCCACCTCCCGCAGCTGCTGCTGCAGCACCGCCGCCATCAGCCGCGAGGATTCTTCCGTCGAGGTCTTCATGGTCATATGCAGGCGGACGCCGTCCGCGCCGGGCGCGTAGCCCGCCTCGGAGAGCAGGCGCATCGCGGCCTTCGGGTCATACGACTGTGGCGGCAGGTCGGACGCGAAGGCCCAGTGCTCCGGCGGCAGCACGCTCTCGGCCGGGCGCGCCATGCCCCGCCACAGGTACTCGAGCAGGGGACGGCGATCGATGGCATAGGCTAGCGCCCGGCGCACGCGCGCGTCCTTGAGTTGCGGGTCGCGCAGGTTGAAGGCCAGGTAGGCGTAGATGGTCCCCGGTGATTGCTCGACCGCGAGCCGCCCCTCGCTGCGCAGCTCCGCCACGGTGTCCGCGGGCAGGGCGTTGATGGCCAAATCGGCGCTGCCCTTGCGCAGCTCCAGGGCCCGCGTGGTCGCATCCGGCACCACCGC
>DASYVL010000057.1 GCA_035937135.1 Terriglobales bacterium | reverse complement strand
GTGGACCGCGGGGAAGACTCCGGCGCAGGCCACGGCGAACAGCGTCATGGCCTCGGCGAAGCGGTTGATGGAGGTGCGCCACTTCTGCCGCAGCAGCAGCAGGATGGCGGAGATGAGCGTGCCGGCGTGTCCGATGCCGATCCACCAGACGAAGTTGGTGATGTCGAAAGCCCAGCCGATGGGCTCGTTCTCGCCCCAGATGCCGATGCCCTTCACCACCAGGTATCCTAGGGCGTAGAGCAACATCATGGCCACGGCGAAGGCCAGGGCCGTGGCCGCCAGCCATGTGTGGGTGACCGGGCGCTGCAGCACGATGGCGCTGATGTGGTCCGTGACCGAGCCGAAGGTGTGGCCCGGAGCGATCACCGGAGGCCGGGGCCTCTCGCCCGGCCGCAGCGCGTCCCTGGAGTCTGGGCTTTTCATCCTTATATCAGTGCTTCTTCTCCTTCGCCGCCGGAGGTTCCAGCTCCGGGTTGGGATTGCGGACCTCGGCCAGATAGGTGGTGCGCGGGCGGGTGTTGAGCTCCGCCAGCAGGGCGTAGTTACGCGGCTCGGCCTTGAGCTGCGCCACGCGGCTTTTCGAATCGTTGATGTCGCCGAAGATGATGGCGCCGGCGGGGCAGGCTTGCTGGCACGCGGTCAGCACCTCGCCGTCCGCGACCTTGCGGTCCTGCTTTTCCGCCTCGATGCGGCCGCGGTTGATGCGCTGCACGCAGTAGGTGCACTTCTCCATCACGCCGCGGCTGCGCACCGTGACCTCGGGATTGCGCAGCAGCTTGAGGCTTTCGGTCTCGTAGTCCGAGTAGAGCAGGAAGTTGAAGCGCCGCACCTTATAAGGGCAGTTGTTGGAGCAGTAGCGCGTGCCCACGCAGCGGTTGTAGACCATGTCGTTCAGGCCTTCGGCGCTGTGCACCGTCGCCCCCACCGGGCACACCGGCTCGCAGGGCGCGTTCTCGCACTGCATGCAGGGGACGGGCTGGAAGTGGATGCGGGGATTCGCCCAGTCGCCCTCGTAATAGCGGTCGATGCGGATCCACTGCATCTCGCGGCCGCGCTGCACCTCGAACTTGCCCACCACGGGGATGTTGTTCTCCGCCTGGCAGGCCACCACGCAGGCGTTGCAGCCCACGCAGGAGTTCAGGTCGATGGCCATGCCCCAGGCATGGTCCTTGTACTCGTAAGGCTGGTAGAGGGTGAGCCCGGACTCCGGCTCATCGTGGCGGGCGAACTGCGGGTCTTTGCGGTAGTCCTCCAGCTCGGCGGAGCGCACCAGGTCGCGCCCTTCCATGTTGTTGTGTCCCTGGGTGACGGCCAGTTCATATTGTTCACCGGTGCGATTCATCCGGACGCCGCGTACGGACCAGGGCGCGGTCGAGGTGCGCAGGGCGTAGGCGCTGAAGCCGGCGCCGGTGCCGGCGCGTCCGGCGCGTGTGCGTCCGTACCCCAGGTAGACGGTCACGGAATCGTCGGCGTGCCCGGGTGTGATCCACAGCGGCGCCTTCACCCGGCGGTCGCGGTAGACGATCTCAACCACGTCCTGACTGTTGGTTTGAGGCCCTAGCCGCTCCGCTGCGGTCTTGGGGCTGATGAGGGCGGCGTTGTCCCAGGTGATGGTGGAGTGCGGTTTGGGCAGCTCCTGCAGCCAGCCGTTGTTGGCGAAGCGACCGTCATAGATGGTGGGATCGGCGCGGAAGACAACTTCCAGCTCGCCCGGCTTCGGCGGAGCCGCAGCCGGCAGGTTGAGCGCGCTGACAGAGACTGCTTTGGGCTGGAAGGCGGTCGCGGGGATGAAGCCGTCGTGCACCCAGCGCCGCCAGTTCTGCTCGAAGTCCGAGCCGCCGCGCTGCTGCGTCCAGTACTCGCGAACGGTGTTGTAAGCGCTGCGCTCGGGCTCGTCGGTGAAGGCGCCCAGGATCTCATGCGGGCTCTTGCCGCCGTAAAGCGGCGCGATCAGCGGCTGCTGGATGCTGACCGTGCCGTCGTAGGCGCGCGTGTCGCCCCAGGATTCGAGGTAGTGGGCCTCCGGGACGTGCCACTGGCAGAGCGCCGAGGTCTCGTCCTCGTACAGTCCCAGGCGGACGCGCAGCCCGGCGCGCGAGATGTTGGCGGCGAAGTTCAGGTCGGCGGGCGCGTTGTACACCGGATTCCCGCCCAGGATGACCAGCAGGTCCACCTTGCCGGCGGTTAGGTCCTGCACCAGGTCGCGCAGCGAATCGGTCTGGTCCACCGGGTTGGCTTCGACCGGCTCGGCATAGACGACGGTCTTGCCCACGTTGCCCAGCGCCTGGTTCATGGCGTGGGCCAGGGCATGGACGGCGGGCGATTGCCCGTCGCCGGCAATCACCACACTCGAGCCGCGGTGCGCCTGGAGGTCGCGCGCCACCGCCACGATCCATTTGTAGTAGGCGTTCGTGGGCGAGCCGGCGATGCCCAGGTCGCCGATGCCGAGCGTCCCCGCCAGCCAGCGCGCGAAATCCTCAACCTCTGCCGCGCGCAGCGCCATGCGGTGGTCGGCTTTGGCCCCGGTGTTCGAGGGCGTGCTTTCGACCACGTACATCCGGCTCATCTCACTCTTGCCGCCTTCGAGCTTGCGCCGGCTGGCGAAGTCGCGCGCGTAACGCACGAATCCGGGATAGCCGCTGGAGAGGAAGTCGGCATCGAGCGAGACGATGACGTCGGCCTGATCCAGCCGGTAGTGCGCGTCCACCACCTCGCCGAAGGCTAGCTTCGAGCCGGAATGCGCGTTGTCGCGGTTGATAGGGTCGTACTGGTGCCACTTGGCCTGGGGATACTGGCGCAGGATGCGGCGCAACTGGTCGCCCAGCGACGGCGAGACCACGGTCTCGGTGAGGAAGCGCAGCCCCGCGCCCAGGAGCGAGCGCTGGGCCACGATGGAGTTGCGCAGTCCGCCCAGGAAGGCGCCCCAGGGCCGCACCTCGCCCAGGTAGAGCAGCGTCTGCGAGCGGTCGGGGTCGTAGAGCGTGAGCACGGAGGCCTGCGCGTAGATGTCCGTCGCGCCCAGGCTGGCGGGATGCTCGGGATTGCCCTCGACCTTAGTGGGACGGCCCATGTTGCTCTCCACCAGCAGCGGCGTGGCCGCGCCGCCCAGGGTCATGGCGGTGGCGTAGAGCAGGGGATTGCCGGGGACGATCTCCTCGGGCGCGCGCACGTAGGGAACGATGCTCTCGGGCGGCTGCTTGGTGCAGGCGGAGAGGCCGGCGAGCGCCAGCGAGGCTCCCATCAGTTGCAGGAAGTTGCGGCGCGAGACCGGGTCGCGCCACTCGCTGGCCTGGCGCGGAAACTCGCGCTCCAGCATGTCTTCAAAGCCGGGGGTGCGGGCAAGTTCTTCCAGGCTGCGCCAGTAGCGCGGGCCGGTGGAGGAAGCCAGCTTGCGCCGGATCTCTTCGAGGTCCAGCCGCGGCTCCGGCGGCGGCGCTGGCGTGGGCCGGCACTTCTTCCCGGACTTCGCGCTCGCGTTCTTGTTCTTCTCGCTCAGCTTTCGCACCTCAGCGATGGCAGGTCGAGCAACTGGTGAGCCCCTCGACCCGGCGCAAGTGATACTTCTTGGCCAGCGCACGCCCCAGCTCCATCTGGCTGGTGAACCCTTGCTCGGCCGGTTGTCCCGGCACCATCAGCTTGCCCTCGATGGTCAGCGGGTGTTCCTCGTCGGGGGGCTGATAGGCCATGTTGAAAACCTGCTCGCGCGGTCGCAGGAACTTCTCCGGCGCGCGGTGGCACTCCAGGCACCACTCCATCTGTAGCGACTGCGCCTGGTACATCAGCGGCATCTGGTCCACGGGGCCGTGGCAGGTGGCGCAGCCCACTCCCTTGGCCACGTGGATGCTGTGGTTGAAATAGACGAAGTCGGGCAGGTCGTGCACCCGCGTCCACACCAGCGAGCGGTCGTTGCGCAAGCTGGCGCGCACCGGCTCCAGCATGGGACTGTCATTCCAGATCTGCGAATGGCAGTTCATGCAGGTCTTGGTGGGGGGCAGGCCGGCGAAGCTGGAGGTCTCGACCGAGGTGTGGCAGTAGCGGCAATCGATGCCGATGCCGGCGACGTGGTGCTGATGGCTGAAGGGAACCGGCTGCTCCGGGGCCACGCCCTGGGTGGTGACGTAGGGAGAGCGTTGCACCTCGGCGGCGGTCCAAGCCAGTCCCGCCAGCACGAACACGGCTCCGTAGATGCTCAGCCGGGAGATGGTGTTGGTGCTGCGGTGAAAGATCTGCGCCATCGAGCCTTTGCACGAAACAGACGCGACGCGCGCGTCCGGCTAGTCCTGCTTTTTTGGATGCGGCTGCACTACTGCCGCCGTGCTCATTCGGGAAGACGGGATTATACAGCCGCCCGCGCGGAAAGGAATTCAATTGACGTCTGTGGACCGCGGCGCTACCGTTGCCTCGACTCCCGCTTCCGCGGTTCTTGCATGGCCGCTGCTCCCACTCTCGGGTCCATTACCGCCGTCCAGGCCATGACTCCGGCCTTCGAGCGCGCCAAGCAGCAACTCTTCCGGCCTTTCCGCTTTTCCCACTGGTGGCGTCTGGCGCTCACCGCGCTGCTGGCGGGCGAGATGAGCAGCGGAGGCAACTGGGGCAACAGCGGCAATTGGCACGTCCCGGGACGCGCCGGCAAGGGCAAGGATCTCTTCCTGCTGGCTGCTCCACCCTGGATGGGGTGGCACGACTACCTGGGCGTGATCGTGGCGGCGATAGCGCTCGGGCTGGCGCTGGGAGTGGTCTTCATCTACGTCTCCAGCGTCTTCCGCTTCATCCTCTTCGATTCCGTCCTGACGGAACGGGTGCGCATCCGCGAAGGCTGGCGGCGCTGGCAGGACCGCGGCGGACGTTTTTTCCTGTGGCAGATCGGCTTTTCCGCCGTGATGCTGACACTCTTGGGGATGGTGATTGGCTTGCCCCTGCTCTACGCCTGGCGCACCGGGATGTTTAAGGACAGCGGCGAGCACTGGGGCGCGTTCCTCGTGGGAGGACTCCTGATGCTGTTCGTGGGGGGCGCGCTGTTGATTGCGGCCGTGCTGGTCGGCGTCTTCAACAAGGACTTCGTCGTCCCGCTGATGGCGCTCGAGGACCTCAGCGCCATGGAGGCCTGGCGCCGTCTGCTTCCCATGCT
Organism: Terriglobales bacterium; assembly: GCA_035937135.1. Lineage (NCBI taxonomy): Bacteria > Pseudomonadati > Acidobacteriota > Terriglobia > Terriglobales > Terriglobales bacterium. The sequence goes on along the minus strand of DASYVL010000057.1, from coordinate 10,173 downwards.
CAAGTCGGAGAAAGGTTCCTACGCCGGCTATATCGGCATGAAGATCGTGCTGGCCATCGTGAGCGGCATCGTCTTCGGGATCCTGGGTTTGTTCGCGTTGATTTTCGCCCTGATCCCGCTGGCGATTCTCGGCATCGTAGTCGCCGCCCTGGTGGTGGCGCTGGGGCTCACGTGGAACCCCTTCACCATCATTCTTGCCGTGTTGGTGGGAGCGACGGGCCTCTTCGGCCTTTTCTGGATGATGACGCTGGTTTCGGTGCCCTCGGTGGTCTTCTTCCAGTCCTACACGCTGCACTTCTTCGGCTCGCGCTATGCGAGGCTGGGCGCGATGCTGGCGCCGCCCGCGCCACCCACGGCCGCGCCCGTTTCCGCATAAAGAAAAACGGCCGTGCACGGGGCACGGCCGGATCGGCTGCGGTCGCTTGAGACTCGAAGCTCGCTTCTCAGGGCTCGGACTTCTTTGGCGGCGGTTGCTGCTGCTTCTGGCGCGCCTGGCGCTCCGCGGTCCAGGGCGGCACCACGCCGCACTCGCGCCCATACACGATCATCTGCCCCAGGTGCTCCGGCGTGTGGGTGACCAGGGCGAACAGCACTTCGCGCACCGTGCTGGGCTGGCCGTAGAGCTTGGCCGGCTTTTCCAGGTCGGCGTCGGAGGTCTTGAGCACCGTCTCCCGCACCAGGCCGAACGACAGCTTCAACTGCTCCACGATCTTGGCGCGGTCGGTGGTGGACTTCTCGTAGGTCTTGCGGTCCATGCCGGCCGGCAGCGGGACTCCAATCGCGTCCAGGTAGGAGTAGTTTCCCAAGGCCACGTGCAGGAAGACCTCGCTCACCGAGCGCACCTCGGGAGTGGGCCGCCAGGTGTACTTCTCCTGCGGGATGGCCTCGGCCAACCCGACGAACTTTGTCTCCAGGGTGTCCCACTGCTTGAGGAAGTCGGCGCGGAAGCCGGATTTGGCCGCTTCCATCGCAGCCGGCGGCGCCGCCTGCGTCGGCGCTCCGCACTGGGCCAGGAGCGGCGCCGCGACCAGCAGGGCCAACAGCGCCAGTAGCGTCAGTTTCGTCAGTATCAAAGGGGAAGTCTTCTTCACGGGTCTCCTCCGGGAGTGCCGGAAACTTTACGCTTTGCGGACGAGAATGGCAAAGGCGCCATGGCCTGGAGCCAGCAGTCTCCGCCTCCCGATGCTCCCTCGGCGCTGCGCGAGGCCGCTCCCCCGGGCGGCGATCCTCCTGCGGCGGCGGCTTCTTTCTCCAAGCCCGGCTTCGGCGCCGTCGCTCCCCCGGTAGCGCGGCCGGGGAGCCCTCGTCGCAGAAGTTCCATTGGGCGCCGGCGCTGCGCCAGTCGTTACTCTTTCTCGGGGTGGAGCACGGGTTTCGCATGAGGCAGCTCTACACCCGCAAGAGACTGGCTGGGCCGTTTTTCCAGGACTGGTTCGATTCCGTCTCCGGGATGTCGGGATGGGGCGACCGCGACCCCTTCCTTGGAAACTACGTCGGCCACCCGATGCAGGGAGCCGTCGCGGGCTATATCCAGATCCAAAACGATCCCAGGGGGATGAGCCTGGAGTTTGGGCGCTCCCCGGAATACTGGAAGAGCCGCATGAGGGCGACCGCCTGGTCCGCCGCCTACAGCGCGCAGTATGAACTGGGGCCCCTCAGCGATGCCTCCATCGGGAACTCGGGCCAAAAGAAGGGCACCAAGGGAGCGGTGGACCTGGTGATTACGCCGGTGGTCGGGCTGGGCTGGATGCTGACCGAAGACTTTCTGGACAAGTACGTCATCCGCAGCCTGGAGCAAAAAACCGGAGCCGCAGCTTGAGGGCGCTGGCCCGTTCTGCCCTAAATCCCAGTCGCAGCTTCGCCAACATCCTGCGACACAAGGCGCCCTGGCACCGAGACACACGCGGCGGCGTAGCCGCCGCCGGGGAAACTCCGCAACCACCCGCGCCGCGACCCGCGGCGGCGGCGAGGCCCGCGCAGGATCCACCCGTGGATCCTGCGAAGCAGTCCTGTTCCCAGCCCTGCCAGTAACTCGCCGCGACTACTTCGCGTATTTCACCGAGCAGCCGTAGGGACGCGTGACCTGCGTGCTCACCGGCTTGCCGGCGGTGGTCTGCTGCAAGGCCGCCTGTACCCAGTTAGTGGCGCCGGCGATGTCCCCCTGGTCGGAGGTAGGCTTGTCGTCGATCGCGCCCTCGTACACCAGCAGGCCCTTGGGGTTGATGACGTACATGTGCGGCGTGGTCTTGGCCTCGTATTGGTGACCGATCACGCCGGTGGGATCGAGCAACACCGCGGTCGGGGTGGAGTTCATCTTCTTCAGGTACGCGTTCTCCTGCGCCGCGGTGACGTATCCCTGCTCGCCGGGCGCGGAGGAGATCACGGTGAGCCAGATGACGCCCTTGGCGGTCCACTCCTTCTGCAACTTCTGCATGTTGCCGCTCTCGTAGTGCTTCTTGGTGTAGGGGCAGCCCTGGTTGTGCCACTCCAGCACCACCACCTTGCCGCTATAGTCGGAAAGTTTGTGGGTCTTGCCGTTGCTGTCGGTGCCGACGAAATTCGGGGCCACCTCTCCCACCCGGGCGCCCATCAAGGGCAGGGCCAGCAGGATGGCGATCACTGCGAGTGTCCACTTCGGTCGTTTCATCTCGGTCCTCCTCAACCTTTGTTGGCTTTCGAATCCCTGGCTCCGGCTCCGGTCACCGGCGCGTCCATCACGTACGCCTTTCCCGAGGGAAGCACGATAACACCTTTGAGATTTGCGATGGGCTTCAGGAGTTGCTCGGACTTCTTCAGCCGCAGGCGTACGCCTCGGGGAAGCGCGCTCGCCGGCTGGGGCGCGGCATTCTCGATCTGTTGCGGCTGGAGCGGGAAGAACTCAGCCTGCGCGATGGGCTGCCCGGTCTCGATGGAAAGCACGAACTCGTTCTTCTCCGCCCTCGCCCGGGCGCGCCAGCGGGACGGCGCCGGCTGCGGGATGCGCGTGCGGGCGTCGTCGAATAATTTGTTCGGCTGTGGCGACGCGCTGCGCTTCACGGGCAGGGAAAGCGCGACCTCTGTCTTCCCCGGGATGCAGACCTCGCGGCACACCACCCACTTCACCGTTCCGGCAAGCTCCGCCTTGCCGCCGGGCGCGAGCTCGGCGGGCGGGCGGATGGGCGCCAGCAGCAGCATCTGGTCGGCGTATCCGTAGTCGGTCGAATACTTGGTTACCAGCCGCTCGGGATGAGGCCACTGGAAGTCGCCGGCCTGGAATCCCGCGGGCAGACGCCACTGGACGCGCGGCGGCTCGCCCGAGTCTCCGGGATTGATCCAATAGATGTGCCAACCTTTTTCCATCTGGAAGCGCACGCCCACCCAGAACTGCTGGCCGGGGGCGATGGACTGCGACTCTGCCAGCAGGGAAACATGGATCACGGGAGCGGTGGGGAGCTGAGCGTGGACGGGAATGCCGGCGAGTGCGGCGAATGCCAGAAACAGGGAAGCGACGCACCGCAACATCAGACAGGAACTCCAGGCATTTGGAGGTCGGGCATGGGTGGCCCCGAAAACAGGCGATGGCAGGGCCTGGCCAGCAAGCGCGCCCAGCGCGCCGAGCGGGCCACACGGGCGCTGTCCGTGGCCACTCCCGTATCGGCATACATCTGGCGGTACACCTTGGAGATCAGGATAAACGCCAAGCGGCCGCGCCAGGAGTGAATGAAGGTCGAGCGCTGCCAGATGGATTTCAGGCTGTAAAAAGTGTCCCAGACGGCCTGCGTCCGGTCGCGGATCTCCTCGCCGGCCATGGCCGGGTGCGGCCAGTAGAGCTTGGGCCGGAGGGCGGGCGGAATCAGCCAGCGGCGGGTGAGCGGGATATCCCCGATCTTGACGGGATTGGCCTCCATGGTTTTTTCCCACTTGGCGAAATCCACGGTTCCGGGGAAGGGGGTCAACATAATGAACTGCGCGAAAGCGACGCCCGCGCGTTGCGCGACGGCGGCGGTGGCGTCGAAGGTCGACGGGCGGTCGCTGGGCAGGCCGAAGATAAAGGAGCCGAGCACGAACACCCCGTGGCGACGGAAGGTCAGCAGGCGCTCCACCAGATCGTCTCCGGCGGCGTTGAATTCCTTGTAGACGTCCTTCAATCCCTCGGGAGTCACCGATTCCACTCCCACCAGGGCTCCCTTGATGTGCGCCTCGCGCATGGCATCCAGAAAGGCCGGGTCTTCGGCGGCTTCCATGGTGATCTGAGTGAAGAAAACCATGTCGGAGGGAAGCTGCGCCAGGCGGGACATGAGTTCAAAGCGATCGGCCCGCGTGGCTTCGAGTTCGCTGAGCCGCGCCGTGTTGTTCTGCTGCTTAGCCAGCTTCAGGTCGGTGAGAGTGACGGGATAGAAGTTGTCGTCGGCCAGCGCGATAAAGCGGAATCCCATCCGCCGCAGCTCGACGATCTCCCCCACCACCGCGTCCCAGGAGCGTTGCCGGGGCTTTTGGCCGTCGGTGCGCCATACCGAGCAGAACGAGCAATGCTTGGGACAGCCGCGCACCGTCTGCACTGAAGCCCACATGTATTGACTGCGGGGCACCAAGTCCCAGCGGGCGGGCACGAAATCGGAGGCGTCAATCTGGCCACCCTGGTAAACCCGCTGCGGGGTGCCTTTGCAGCAGTCGGCCACCGCGGTGGACCACACCAGGTCGCCGTCGCCCTTCACCACCGAGTGCGCGGCGCCCAGCTCATGCGATTCCTCGGGATAGAGGGTGGCGTGGATGCCGCCGAACACAACGTACGCTCCGCGCTCGCGCGCTATTTTGCCGATGGCGTATCCGCGCAGCGCGTTGGCGGTGTGGATGCTGATGCCCACCACGTCTCCCGGCTCGATGCTGGCCGGATCCAGAGGGCTGAGCGTCTCATCCACCAGGACGGGATCGCCATAGCTCCTGGGCGTGGCGCCGGCCAGGACGTACAGCCAGCGCGGCGTGATGACCGCCGTGCCGAACGCCACGTCGCTGGGATTGATCAGATGGACCTTCACCCGGAAACCTACCCTTCCTGCGCCGGCCCTGCCGGCGAGCGTACAAAACCGTCTATGACTTGAGGGCCGCCTACCGAGTGGAACCTGTCCCGAGATTATACAGAGATGGTGGGCACGCGGGGACTCGAACCGCAGACCTCCCCGACGCAATCGGGGCACTGTAACCAACTGAGCTATGGCGCGTATGCCGCGAACCCCATTCTACTTGGGTGGATGCCCTAGGACAACCTGAGGAGGGGTAGCGCGGGTGGGTCGGGGACTCGAATCTTAAGGCCCGCGCGCCTTTGGCTCGCTTCCGCCGGAAGAGTAAAATAGTGCAACGTAGGCGCGTAGCTCAGCTGGTTAGAGCGCTACCTTGACACGGTAGAGGTCTGGGGTTCGAGTCCCCACGTGCCTACCATCCTTCTTCCAATAACTTAGGAGCCCTGTCCGAAGCGGAACGGTGGCAGGCCGGGCTACGTCACCCTCACTCGTGGAAGCCTTCCGAGAGGTGGAGGTTCAAGAAGAACATTCGCGCCGCCATGGAAGCGGGCATTCTCTAACCTGCGCATCCCACCAGAAGATGCGCGGCCGCCCTGGCTCCCCGGCCCTTGCTGAGAGCGTTACACGCGAGAGACGCCGAAGTGTGGACCTGACGCTCTCCGGGTCAGGGCAAACCCAAGCAATCGCACAAAGAGAACCAATGAAAACCATTGGCAAGACACGTATGCAACTCGCAATCGGGGTTGTTGTGGTCGGTGTTCTGACGCTCTTCTTGCCCGTCATCGAAATCAATGTTCCGATATTCGGCAAAGTGCAGTGGTCGGCGCTGGATGTAGTGTCCCGACTGTCCGGCGGCAGTAAGAAGGGCAAACCATCATTCATCGACGTGGCGAAGGGAGCGAAGCGGGTCTGGTCAGAAGTCCATCAAACAGCGTCCTCCACATCTCCCAAGAAAATACCCAGTGGGCCGCTGGGTATCATGCTGGCTCCGTTCATCCCGCTAGAGATTGCCATGACCTATGCGGCGTTATTGGGTGCCATCATGGCCCTGTGTGTACGTCCTATGCAGCGGATACTCGGGTTCGTTAGCGCGGTAGGAGCCGTGACCAGTACAGTCGCGTTGCTCTCGGTATTTCTGTTCAGCAATGCGATTCAACAGAGTATGGACAAAGAAATGAAGAAACCGGAGATGGGCAACAACCCATTCGCGAGGCTCTTACAGGCGTTCATGCAAGGTATTCGAATTGACCCCGGTGTCGCCCTGTATCTGCTGGTCGCGGTCATGGCGGGATTATTTGCAATCTGGAAGTGGGATTCACTAGCCCGCACCGCGTTCGTTCCCGAACAGTCGCCGGGTGCAACTGCGGGGCGATAGGCATAGCTGCGTGCCCCCCACCTTGATTATTAGCGAAAGAGCAGGGAACCTGGGCGTCGTAAGCCGGTTCCAAGTTGGAGCGCCGCCGCACTTCTCCACCCGCGATCTCCACCCGTGATTGGCCCGGCTTGCACGTACTTACACGTACTTAGCCGCCCCGCTGCAGCTTCTAAGTTGTTCGAAGTACTGGTTCTACTAACCTTGACACGGTAGAGGTCTGGGGTTCGAGTCCCCACGTGCCTCCACTTTCATCGACTAAGACGGGTGCTTGTCGCATGGACCGAGATGTCTGCGGCCACTGCTGCTCGGTTTCTTCCAGAGTCGAGATCCACCGAGGAACGCGTTGGAGTTGTCGCCCAAACAAGCCTTGGCTGGAAGTGTTTTGAGCAACCTCACATTGCCTCCGCCCAGCACGACGTAGTCAGCCTGCACTGCTGCCTGCAACCGCTTCACGACGTCAGCCATACAGCGACGCCACTTCTTCCTTCCCAGGCGCTTTAGGCCCGCCAAACCTACATAGTCCTCAAAGGTTCGTCCCTTTCGGTAAGGCAGGTGCGCCAGTTCCATGGGTTGGAGGACTCCATCAACGATCAGTGCCGAACCCAGCCCGGTGCCCAAGCCCAGGAAGAGCATGCGCCCTCCCTCGTAACTCCCCAGTGCTTGCATGGCTGCGTCGTTGACCACCTTGACGGGACGGCCGAATGCTCGGGTGAAATCGAAGCCGACCCAACCGCGCCCAAGATGGTAGGGTTCGCTGACAGGTCGTCCGTGAACGACCGCGCCCGGATAACCGATCGACACTGCGGAATACTTCCATCCAGCTGCGACCTTCTTCACGTCCGCGACCATCTGTTTCGCAGTCATCGTCGGCCCGGAGGGGATCTTGACAGGCTCCTTGTGCCCCGGGCGATGCACCTTCACGTGAGTGCCTCCGACATCGATCACCAGAACCTTCATGCGATCCATCATTGCGTACTGGCTCCAACGTTGTCGGCGCGGTCGCGCCGGCTCAGTCGCCCGCTTTGACTCGTGCTGCCTCACGCTTAAGTCTCCGGTAGCGCCGAATCCACAGGTGGCCGGTCAACCGCGTCACACCGCTTCGACGCTGTAATCTCGCTCTTCCCAGCGAGCCTCCGCGGTCCAATAGAAGGTGAAGCTAACAGGGGCAAGCGGGCCTAGCGGGACCGCGATATCGACAAACGACCCCGGTGCAGTGTCGGTGGAAGCGGTGTCGTTGACGGTCTGCCAGCCGTCGCTCGACCAATGCAGACGGAACGGCGAGAATGCCAGCACCCTCAGCGTGCTGCCGGCGGTGACGACGGGCACGCGCCGGTCCGGCTTCCACACTTGCCATGCCGTCAGCGAGCGCTTGCGAAGATAGCGCGCCGCCACAGGTTCGATAAGATCGAAGGTCCGTCCATCGGCCACCGAGCGCAGCAGCTTCACGTATTCCGCGTGGGCCCACATCAACGGCATGGCGGAACCGGCCGGCCGTCCCAGATACAGCCGGCAGTGGGGCCGGTCGGCCTCATCCCAGACTTGTTCGGGAAGCATGCCGCCGGCGGATGCGAAGAGTTCCAAAGCTGCGGTATAAGGCTTCGGATCACGACCTGCAGCCAACTCGTAATGGCCGCGCTCGCCGGTCAGAAGCGACCAGGCCCGCCCCTGGCCCCAACCCTCGAAGGGTCCACCGTCAGGACGCTGGCCATAGCTGTCGTGGTTATAGCGTCGCCAGCACGGCCCGAAGGGCGTATCGACCTTCAGCACGGCATCCACAACCCGCAGCGAGTCTTCGATCAGGACATCTCCGGGCTTGCGGATGCCATAGCGGACCAGTTCCAGGAATCCGGCATCAACGATATCTTTAGCGGCGAAGCTGGACTGAGTTCCCGGCGGACGATTGGGAATGAGCAGTTGGCCCGCATTGGGATCTTCGTCTGGGACGCCGCCGTCGCACACGGACGGATGAATGCGAATGTAGTGGCGCGAGATGCCCGGGACGAGGCTCCCTTCGGTGGTGACCGTCCACTGCTCGACGTGGGCTTCCAGGAAGTCGGCATACTGTTCCAGGAAGGTCGCCGTGCTCTCCTGTTGCCGTGAGCGCGCAAAGTCGGCAGCACAAATGAGCGCGGCGATGATGGCAGCGAGGGTCGAGGGCGAATAGCCGCTGTTCTCTTCCCAACGGTCCTGCTGGGTGACCGGGCTGTGCCGGACCAGGAACCCCGCTGCCGCCTGGACCATGGGGTAAGGATCGAAGCCAGCCAGTCCATCCGCTTTCCACAGCCGCCATGCCAGCATGACCGGAAAGGCCACCTCGTCGAGCTGGATGCCAAGCCAGTAGGGAGTGCCATCGATCCAGAAGTTCTGCGGGAAGCTGCCGTCAGGAGGCTGCAGGCACGCCAGGTAGACCAGGGCGCGACGAGGAGTCTCCGTGTGGCCGATGGCCAAAAGCGCCGTCGCTGACTGCACCGCATCGCGGGTCCAGACCAGGTGATAGCCGCCGAGATCCTCGTCTCCCTTGCGGTCGCCCCAGGGGATGCTGGCCGAGGCGATCAGCGCGCCCGCATACGTCTTGTCTTCGTGCGCGAGCAGCAGCTTGTGGCTGGTCCGATAAAGCTTTCCGCCGTCGCTGGTGAAGCGGTCGAGGTTCTCGCGTTCCGTGACCCGGCGCCATTGCGCCGTGAACCTTTCCTGGTGCTGGGCGAAAGGGACCGTCAAGGATTGCATCAGGGTCGCAATGGCCGCGGGCGAGCCGTCTCCGAAAGCAAGTGCGACCGTGAACTCCTTCTTCGCGGAGAGATCCAACTCGCCCATGCCGGCGACGTTGCCCCGTTCGGCCCGGTCGAACTCCCAGTCCATCCGCATGTTGTCGTGGAGGTCCTGCCAGCCGTCGCTGGCGCCGACGTAACCGCACGAAGTCCTCAGAAAGCCCACGTCGCTGCCCATCGCCAGACAGGTCCGCCCCTTCCACGCCAGCAGGAGGCGGCGCTCCAGGACCTCGGCCCGCCGGATGGAATTGCCCCAGCCACCGACTTCCAGGTGAGGCGCGACGAGGGCGAAGACGTGGAGCCGCTCCAGCAGTCCCTTCTCTCCTTCGAGCTGTACATGGATGAGCACACACGGCTGATGGGGATCGGCGATGACCTGCTTGATGAGGCGATACCGTCCTTGCGGGTCGCTATTGACGATCCGGTATCCCAGCGACCAGCGGTCCAGCTCCTCGATCTCCGTCTTCAGGTGACGGCGTTCCTCGTGAAAGAAGGTCTGGCCATCCGTGACCAGGAACTGCATGTCGCGGACCTGCGGGTGGTCGATGGTGGGATAGTAGATCTCGTTCAAGATGCCGTGGGACAACGTGAACCACACGCAGCTCGAAGCCGAGTAAGCCGTGCCCACTCCGTCCTTCGTGCTGGACGTCCAGCGCGGGCGCATGCCCGGTGCCCCGAATGCGAGAGATCCCTTGGAGCCATCGCTCATGCCCGTCTCACTTTCATAAACGGATACCGGCGGCAGCCGCCTCGTCCAGGAACCACAGCAATTTGCCGTCGCTCGGCCGCACCCGTTGTGCCGGCAGTTAGCCCGGGATGTCCCGAACGCGCCCGCTCGACCGCCAGGAAGCGGAGCGTCTTGATGCAGAGCGCGTCCAGCGCCTGGGAGGAACCTGCCGCTTCCGCCGGACTAGTAACCGGAGAATTCCTCGGTACGGATGTCATCCTCGTCGACCCCTGCTTCCGTGACCATCTTTCTTAGTGCTGTCACCATGGCCGGTGGACCCGCCAGATAATAGATCGGGCCTTGCAG